>JAKSDM010000378.1 GCA_022360135.1 Pseudanabaenales cyanobacterium
GAATTTACCACCGCCGTCTTTGGCGATGGCGGACAGGTGATCGCTGAATTTGACCTGGCCAGTCCCAGTTTCAGTGCGCTCGATACCGTGGAGCAGGTGCTTCAGCAAGAGGTTGAAGTGCTGATGTTGGCGGCCAATACCTCCACCCTTGATCGCGCCCTGCAGGTCATCGTCGTCAATCGCCGCCGTCTTGATCTGCTGGGCGGTGATAGTTTGTATAATCCCAAAACTCTTCAGGTGGGAGGTGAGGCGGCCGCCGACATGGTGGTGGCGATACCCTGGCATCTGTTAGCGAAACCTGAGGCTGACTTTGTGCAAGCCTCCCGAAAACAATGGGGCGGAGATGTGAACTGGCGCACAGCCATGGCTTATGACGCTATGCAAACCCTGATTGCAGCCTTGAAACGGCGCCCTAGCCGCCAAGGCATTCAGCAAGCATTGATGGAGGCTGACTTCACTGCAGATGGAGCAACCGAAACGATTCGGTTTTTGCCATCGGGCGATCGTAACCAAGCCGCCCAGCTGGTTACCATCCAGTCTGGTGAACGATCTAGCTTTGGCTATGACTTTATTCCAGTGCCTTAGGGAGAACTAACTTTTCACGGAGTATTTGAGTTGAAACAGAGTGTGGGGTATAGGGTGTGGGGTGTAGGGTGGAATGGCACTGAAATAAGCCATGTGGGCAATGCCCACCCTACGGAATATCAGGGCTTTTAGCGATTTATAAACTACACCCTACACCCCATACCCTACCCCCAGTCTCTCCCCATAGATAATGGAAGTCATCTAACTCGCATTAGGTTGGGCTGGCCGGAAGGGCAGTTGGAAGTCAGCTTTCTCGGCTTTGGGATCGACGGCGCTTGACGCTAAGGGATTGTCCAAGGCTTGTATCAGTTGAGCCAGGGCGTACTGCAGTACATTATTCGTATTCAGCGCTATCCAGCCATCTGCCGTCAGTTGACGAACCTCAAAGTGGAGGTGGGGGCCGGTGGAATTACCTGTGCTGCCGACCAAACCAATTACCTCTCCTGGCTCAACTTGCTCGCCTGGCTGGACCAATAGCTGAGACAAGTGGCCATAGAGCGACTCGGTCACTCCATCATCGTGACGCAAGATAACCGCTAATCCATAACCTCCCAGGAAGTTAGAGAAGGCGACCTGACCGGCCTGGGCTGCTAAAACCGGGGTGCCCACAGGAGCGCCGAGGTCAGTTCCGGTATGGAAGCGATGGGCGTTGTGAATAGGGTGCATGCGCCATCCAAATAGAGACGTGATTGGAGCTGGAATCGACAGCGGGAAGACAAACTGCTGTTCTCCTTGTCTGGCCGTGTTTAGGGGCTGCACCATGCGATTGTAATATTCCCGACTAGCAGTAGTGGTCGCGCCGCCCACACTGAAGCCATTGGAGCCAATGCTGATTGGACCCAGATTGATTGAGGCGTTACCCGCAGTTGGGAAGTTTGCGATCGCCCCCTGACCCGCTACAAACGGGCTATTGCAAACGTTAGCTGGAACCAAGTCCCCTCGCTCAAGGGTAATCTGACAGCCAGTCGTCCGTTCGGATAGAACAATACTAGGAATGTTAGGATTTTGAGTGGCGCCAACGCTGTAGTCTGTAGAATCGATAAACACAGTGTTAAATCCGTTATATCCCGCTGGAGCATTTTCACCAGCGGGAGGGGATGACGGCGCAATAACGCTTGGCGCTGTCGGCGCAATAATTGATGAGGGTTCGACAGGGGATTCGACGGTCTCTAGGGGAGCAGCATCGACGGAAATCGACGCCTCCACTTGCTCTATTAACTGAGTCGGGATTTCAGATTGCTTAGCCGATTGAATCAATGCTTCAAGTTGTGCAGCCGGCTGAGTAGACACCTCAGGTTGCTCGGTAAGCTGACTTGGGCTGAATAGGGGAGCTGCTGGCGCTGGTTCGGGGGGGGCGATCGCCGCTGGAGGCGACATCGGCGCAGGGGTTGAAACTGCTGGCGCAACTGGCTGGAGCAATTCCGCCGCACTCGGAACAGCCAGGTCTGATTGAGATTCGACTTCTATCTCTGCCAGAACAAAACCACTACTGATTAATCCTAGGCCCCCTATCAGACTCAGGCCACGAAATATAAACGTAGAAATAGATCTGAAGGAGGAAGAATGGGAACAGGGTTGTTGGGGCATCGATATGTCTCCGTTATACGCAATCCCTATATGCAATTTCAAACCGGATAAATAGCAATCTTAACTCTAAACCTTTTCAATTCTAAACATTGTAGCCCAGGGCAATAGCGCCTGGCGGGAGTTCTATTTCCACTGCGGTTGGATCAATATCCTCGGGTTGAAGCCGAACCCGCAAGGCTCCTTGGGTAGTAACGCCGACCACTTCACCTGAGCGCCCGTCCACCTGCACAACCTGTCCAACATTCACCAGCAGGGCCTCATAAGCGGTGACGAAAGCAGTAAAGCCAATCTGCCGACAAAACTGATGACCTTGGAGAATTCCTCGTAACACAACCGCGATTAGTTTCTCTAAACTCGTTAGCGCTGGCGCCGCATATTTTTCGCAAGCGCTCTGCAGATTAATCTCCAAATCTAGCGTCGGATTTGACCAGTTGATTCCCACACCAATTACGGCTTGAGTGATGGCGGCTTGCCCTGTGCGTGTTTCCGTCAAGACGCCGCCTAGCTTGCGACCATCAATCACCAGGTCATTTGGCCATTTCAACTGAATCGGCAGCCCCAAGTTCCTGAGGCCGATCGCAATCCCCCAAGCAGTACACAAGGTTAGTTGAAGACCGTTAGCGGCCGCCAAATCTGGCTCAACGGCTAGCGAGAGGTAGACGCCGCCGATAGCAGATCGCCACTGCCGCCCCCATTGGCCTCGACCGGCTTCTTGTTGTTCGGCGATGACGACAGTTCCGGCTGAGGCGCCCGCCGCCAACAGCCGCCAAAGCTTCGAATTGGTTGAGTCTAGTGTCTCAAAGAGATGAATAGCGAACTTGGGCCGCATAGCCCTGAATTCCTCCATCACCCCAAGGCTGACTGGATCCTCTCGGAGAGCTTGATTGATTTGCGCTAAATCCAATGAACTCATGTCAGGATAGTAAAAGACGTCAAACTCGCCTGGACAATGCCTGGAAGTAGGCTTCCTAGAGATTGTTTGAAAGGGGTCTTCGTCGACTGGTTGAGACCTTAGCGAAGCCATTCCCCCTTGGACTACAGCATTTGATCGGTAGATTTCCGAAAATCATCAGAATTTGCCCTTGAATGCTATAGCCCAAGGGACGTTGCTTCGCTAGCGCCTTTATGTGGAGAGGGTATCATTGCGGATGTCTCAACTATGCCCTGAGACTGTCGTTACCTAGCTGGGAGGCGACCGTTGGCTCACCGACCGATTTATCTAGATTGCTTTGCGACGACGCCTGTAGATCCTCAGGTGTTGGAGGCGATGCTGCCCTATTTTACCGAGCATTTTGGCAATTCTGCCAGTATCACCCACCAGTATGGTTGGGAGGCGGAGGCTGCTGTGGCGAGGTCGCGCGAAATCCTGGCTGCCGCCATCAACGCTGCCCCCGAAGAAATCGTCTTTACCAGCGGCGCCACTGAAGCCAATAACTTAGCCATCAAAGGCGTCGCCGAAGCTTATTTTTCTAAAGGTCAGCACATCATCACCGTGCAAACTGAGCACAACGCGGTGCTTGATCCTTGCCAGTATCTAGAGTCTTTAGGATTCGAGGTTACCTATCTGCCCGTGCAGCCGGATGGACTGATTGATCTGGACAGCCTCGAAAAGGCCTTCCGCCCTGAGACGATTCTGGTGTCAGTGATGGCCGCTAATAATGAGATTGGAGTGCTGCAACCCTTGGCGGAGATTGGGCGGCGGTGTCGCGATCGCGCCGTTTTCTTCCACTCTGACGCGGCTCAGGCTATCGGCAAGGTTCCTTTAGATGTCCAGGCGATGCAAATCGATCTGATGTCCCTGACCGCCCACAAAGTTTACGGTCCTAAAGGGATTGGGGCGCTTTATGTACGGCGACGCCATCCCCGAGTACAGCTGGCCCCGCAACTCCATGGCGGCGGCCACGAACGCGGAATGCGCTCCGGCACCCTCTATCCGCCTCAGATTGTGGGGTTTGCTAAGGCAGTAGCGCTGGGAATCGCCGATATGGAATCTGAAGGGAACCGATTAAACCAATTGCGAGAACGATTGTGGCGGCAATTGAGCCAACTGCCTGGGATGCATCTTAACGGTCATCCCACTCAACGCTTACCCGGTAATCTCAACATCAGTGTTGAAGGGGTTGAAGGCCAAGCCTTACTGCTGGGATTACGACCTGTCGCAGCCGTTTCCTCTGGCGCTGCTTGCAGTTCAACTAAGACCGCGCCGTCTCATGTCTTGATGGCGCTGGGCCATTCAGCAGCCCTTGCTTATGCTTCGCTGCGGTTTGGCATTGGACGATTCAATACTGCAGATGAGATTGATCGGGTCGCAGAGTGTGCGATCGCCGCCATCCAGTCTCTACGACAAGCTAGTATGGCCAACTGACTAAATTCTTATCTCTCCATATCCCCTACGGTCTCAAACGGCAAACGATAGCAATTCTCAATTGGGTGGATACACCTCAGTTAAGACAGGATGTGTGGGGCGGGGTATAGGGTGCAGTCCATGCCCATGCAAACCGCTATAGATGCACATCAGTTTAGCCTTTACCGGATTGAGCGAGGTCAAACTTACGCTGCGTATTTTTAGATACAAAATTTTCAATTACTACGGGTAATTGACTATTATTCAATCTGTTTTTGGCAGTACTTTCTCTGATGACTGATGTCACTTTTAAAAGGGGTCGGCAGCTTATTTTGATGCAGCGAGTGTTCACAGTTATGTACTCTGAGGTTGGACTTTGGTTACTTCAACGCCAATGGAACTAAGACCGTGGGCTTCAAGTTTGACCGTTCGCTACTGCCAGGTGGAGATTTTTTCGCCAACTTGTTCGTGGAGTGTGGTAATGATGGCGTTGCTATTTCTGGACATC
>JAKSDM010000194.1 GCA_022360135.1 Pseudanabaenales cyanobacterium
GTAGGCAGCTCACCGATTTTGAGCTTCCATGTGGAGGATGTATATGGGGCGATCGCGAAGCTAGAAGAACTGGGCGGTAAGCTAGAAGGCCGTATCCGCGAACCTTCGTTTGGTAAAGTGGCTGCGGTCAGGACGCCGGATGGGCACTTGGTCAGTTTGCTGCAGCCTGCGCCTACCGAAGCGGCGACGACTGCAACAGCCGGACACTAAATCTTCTAAGGCGACCAAAAGAAACCGGATTTCTAGTTACAAGCTTGATGTAACGAATAGAGTTTACCTCGGAAACCCGATTTCTGAACCCTCTGAGTCTGAAGAATCGCTGTCAAGTAGTTAATCAACCCCAAGCCGGTATTTCTGGAGGTAAATAGGCGTCTAATCCAGAAGCCTTGGTTTCAGTCGTTTCAGCCGTTTCAGCCGTTTCAAGTGTTTCAACCGTTTCAACCGTTTCAGCCGTTTCAAGTGTTTCAGCCGTTTCAGGCATTATGGTACAATCTTTGGTTGATTGTATTTCGATGTCATGACCATTCGTTTGGTGGACATGAGCACCGATAGTTCGCTTGGCTTGGAGTTTAACAATCTCAATCAGATCTGCACTTTGCTTCCAATGAACAGCAATTTCCTCATCTTTGACATTCAATTCCTCACGATACCGTGACTCTATGAGAGTCAGACGAGCCTCATAGAGTTCCTTCGCCTGACTCTCAATCTGGGTTTTGTCTATATCAGGCGAAATATTTAATCGAATCAAAAATGTGTTGTCTTCTCTATCTTCAATGGCTCGGATGGATACGTTAGACTGACCATATTCATCTTGTAAATCTTGAAAGGAAAGCAGAAACGCTTCCCAATCAATGCCATCGCTGAAAATCAAGTAGATCGTCTCCAAAGACTGCTTAAACGATCTGACAAACTCTTCAATCGTAAAATCGCCATCATCCGAGTGATCATCTTGTTGGTTCATGTATAAGTAAGGCGCATCATAAACCACCTGGTCAAGCTTGGTCTCACTGTCTGTGGTCCAATCCTGTAAACAAGCGCCAGCGAGGATAGCCTGAGTAAAGTCAGTCCCTAGTGCTTGAGTTTTAAACAATTTGACCTCAGCCAGATTAGCCCCACTCAGATTCGCGCCACTCAAATTTGCGCCACTCAAGTCGGCAGACCGCAAGTCAGCCCCACTAAGGTTAGCCCCACTGAGATTAACCAAACTGAGGTCAGTATCTCTGAGATCGGCCTCAATCAAGGTAGCCTGACTGAGGTTAGCGCAGCTGACATTGCCCCACCTTAAGTTGGCTTGACTGAGGTCAGCATGTTTAACCTCAGCCCATCTGAGATCAATCCGGCTGAGGTTAGCCAGACTCAGGTTGGCCCGGTTGAGGTTAACCTGAAAAAGATTGGCCCACCTAAGGTCAGCCGATTTGAGGTTGGCCCATCTCAAATTGGCTTTGCTAAAATTAGCCCACCTGAGGTTAACGTGGTTGAGGTTAGCCAAGCTAAAGTTAACCGAGCTTAGCTCAGGCCTAATCCAAGGATTGTCTTTTCTCCATGTATTCCAGGCATCTACCCCCTGCTTGAGCAGAGCCGAATGTTCCCCATTTGTCATTTCACTAGCCTGCCAGCTCTGCTGTTGCCTTCTGAAATTACCGTCATGATTCGAGTTTTAGGTTAAACGGGCGCTCTCGGCTTAACGCCATCCACTGCTGTCTGATCTGCAGTCGATGCATAACCTGAATGACTGTTCCCTTAGCATACTGACTCATGACTAAGACTGGGGACTGCTTTACATGAACCTGATATTGGATGTAGGGACCCTGATGCAGCATAGTCACAACTTCTCTAGGAGCTATGCCAATCCAGAGGGCGGCCACAGCAACAGCATCATCAAGCTTGATAGCAGCCCAGTCATTCTCAGCAAAACGCCGATACAGCGTGAGGTAATCTAAATCCACCTCCCCAATCACCTGTCTTGCTCGTGCTAAATATTGCTGTCGCATCTGCCGCCCCAACTCCTTTGCGGGCTCCTTTGGTTGAAGCGTCATGGTAATCAGCTGCTAAGCGACTGCTTCAGCATTGCTGTGCACATCACAGAGCAGAGCATCTTCTTCAAAACCACTCTCTTTATCCATCTCTACTTCGCCTAACAGGGATAGGTCAGGAGGGAAGTCTATCGGGGATAGCTCAGGGGTTTCCTGATACATCCTGGCAGTCTCTGGTGTGAGTACATTTTTCAATGCCTGCTCTACTTCAGCGCCGAAGTCAGGGCAAACAACCGAAGGTCGCTCAATCTCAAAGGCGCTGCAGAGAAACTCGATCTGACGAGAAAGGGCAGCAACTGAATCCTGCGCCATGGCCTGGAGTTCTTCCTCATTTACATTCTCTTTACCTTGATAGGCAAAGGGTTTGTAGAACATAACCATGGCGTCTACTCCCTTCTTTTTTCCCTCCCGGCTGCTGAAGCAATGATTTTTAGTTAAATATTGAAAGACATGTCCGACAACTGAATCTAGATCGGCATTGAATGCAAACTGAATCCGCTGGCGGCCTGCCTTGTCTGTGGTAGCCATAGGCGCCCATCTAAACTATGCTAGGAACTTCGCTATATTTGCCGACTAATCCTTGAAACAAGCCATAGCAGTCTGTCATGCGCATCACCAGAGAAGGATTCTCGGCGGCTTCCGGTAGTTTCTTTACGATTTCGTCTAGATTTTCCTGATGGCCATCAGCAAATATCACCTGCTCAGTAATGCGCAAATCATCAAAGTAATCTTTGATATCGTGACGCATCACAAAGGCGCCGCCGCCACTCACAATGACATCCGTCGGCGTGCCTGAGAGCTGCCCTAAGAGATTGTCTTGGAGATAAATCTTGGCGGCCTTCCAATAAGCGCGTCTAACCGCCTCATAGGGGGCTGCAAAATTGTATACTTCTGCCCTAGCCTGCGAAATCTGTTGGGTTCGCCCAGTTGCCAGCGCCGCCATCAGAGCTGGGTAATCTGCAGGAGTAACACCACAGCTGCGGGCTGCCCGCTCAAATACTTGCCAGAATCCGGGTCCATCTGAATTGGACCTAGCGTTCTTGAGACTTCCCTGTTCAAAGCACAGGATCGATAAGTTTCGATGACCGAGCATTAAAATGATGGTCCGTCGCTGGTCAATTGAAACTGCCTCGGCGTCAAGCTGTCGCTTGCGATTGAGATAGAGACCAAATCCTTCTGGGCAGAACTTCAGATTGAGTCGCACTTGCTGAGGCGTTCCCCGGAACCTAAAGTTCTGAGCGGTCTGAGTTAGCTTAGCGGCAATTTCATCCTTGGTGGCCATTTCAGTTAGTGGCAAGGGCAACCACACCACTGCGTCATACTGGCTCGGCAGCCGTTCCTGCTGAGCAATCACGCCTAAAGTGGCCAGAATTCTGTAGACAGCTTGATTTGACTTATTTTCAGCCAGACTATTGCCATCTACAAACGTTTTTGCAGCATCTCCTACTAGGATGACTTCATCGCCAATTTGGAGCCATGCATGATCTTGAGGCCGTCCACCAGCATTTAGGTTGGATAGAGATAGGGTCGTCAATCCATCAGCCACACCTGACCCCATCCAGAGGGGCTCCTGTTGGCTATCTCGAACTCTATAAAAGAATTTGGAGCCAGACGTACCGAGATCGCCAGCCAGGTAAATGGGTGGATTGGCTGTATTTGTCTGAGTCATGAGCAAAGAGGAGAACGCTACGCTCACATTCTAGAAATATTTTGGTTAGTTTTGGTTAAATAAAGTGAGAAGCTTTTTCAAATCTTTAAATCAGACCCCTAAAATAACCAAAAAAGCTATGGAGTTATCCTAATTCTAACTATCTGGTTAGAATTGGCTTTATCATCGAGATAGGAAGTCCTCAAGCATACTTGCTGCAAGTGATTGAGGGCGGGAAGTCGGGAATCTATGTCAATCAAGTTTTCAGAATTCTTTCAAAGAATCAGGAACGAACTCTCCTGGAAACTACCTGGCCTGGTTCAGCTTCCAAGTTGTCAGCCTTAAAGTTGGGTGATGCATCGGCCCATATAACAACCTGCTTTTCCCTACCTACCTACTGTTTATTAGCGCCTAAGCCGCTGAATTCAGGATGAAGGGATTAGCAGTTAGATCCATGTCAAACCTTGACGGAAATCAGTCATTATGAGTGATCTAGTAGCGCCCAGATCGTCGCGAAACAAATTGATTTGGTTATTTTCTTCACTTGGTCTGACACTTATATTTGTTTGTGTTGCAATATTTTTGGCAGACCAGTTCACTCCCAGCGAAACCATCCGCAATACCGCTTTTTTCTGGGCCGGCATTAGCAGCTTGATTAGCCTGCAATCCTTGCGTGAAGTGCTTAAGCGTGAGATCAAGCTGGAAGACGAAAATGACGTTGAGATGCATCGCGCATTAGAGGTGCTTCTACATGAAGAAGATAATAGTGATGATGACAATATTGATACCAATTATGTTGTAAGATTGATCTCTAGCACGAGTGAGTTTAAGCATCAAGTAGGCATTCTGCTGCTCCGTAAACTCATCAGTCGCAGTAAAAAATTGAACGGATTACACCTGCATAACCTCAGTTTCAGTGGCGTTAGTTTCGCCAACGCTAAATTCTGTGGTTTCGATTTCAGCGGAGTAGACCTGAGTGGAACAGATCTCAGCCAGGCTGATTTCAGTGGAGCCAACTTAGAAGGAGCCAATCTGAGTCGAGCTGATCTGCGTCAGGCTAATCTGAGTAGCACTGATTTAAACGGGGCTAACTTAGAGGGCGCTATCCTCAACCAAACTGATTTAAGTGGGGCCAAGCTGGAGGAAGCTGTACTGGATCGAGTTGACTTGAGGTCAGCTAAACTTGA
>JAKSDM010001601.1 GCA_022360135.1 Pseudanabaenales cyanobacterium
CGGCGACAGATCAGCGTCGTTCTGCAGGACAGCGTCTTGTTTGGCGTCAGCATTCGCGATAACATCACCTATGGTAAATTTGGCGCGACTGATGCAGAGGTCGAGCAGGCCGCCCGCCTAGCCAACGCCCACGACTTTATCGTAACGCTGCCTCAGGGATACGATACGGTTCTGGGGGAGCGGGGAGCCACCCTCTCGGGGGGACAGCGGCAGCGCATTGCGATCGCCCGAGCAGCCATCCGTCAAGCCCCCATTGTAATTCTGGACGAACCCACCACCGGGTTAGATAGCACCAGCGAACAGGCCGTCACCATTGCCCTCAACCACCTCACTCAAGACCGAACCACATTCCTAATCTCTCATAATCTCAGGACCGTCGAACACGCAGACTTAATTCTCTACGTGGATGAGGGCCGGATTCTGGAACGCGGCGTCCACCAAACCCTTCTAGATCTTGGGGGACGATACGCCAAGCTATATCAGCTCCAGAACCCAACCAATAACAGTGCATTTCAACCAAACGACAACTATGCATTCAATGCTTAACGAGCCTAAACGGGATCTTTCCCAGGAAATCCGGGTGATTCTGGTGCGCCATGGAGAGAGCACCTACAATGCTCAAGGGCTGTATCAGGGAAGTAGCGACGCATCGATTCTAACCGAGGCGGGCCGCCGAGACGCGCGCCAAACCGGAGTTTTCCTGCGCGGACTAACAATCGACGCCGTCTATACTAGCCCACTCCGACGAGCCCAGGCAACTGCCCGTGAACTCCTCTTGGCGATGGATCCTAAAGCTGACTGGCAAAGCATTCAGGTGGTTGATCAACTGCGGGAAACGGATATGCCAGCTTGGCAAGGTCTGTCTTTTCAATACATCCGACGGCAGTTCCCAGCCGAGTATCGCGCCTGGAAACTGCGTCCGCATGAGTTTCAGATGGCGATCCCCCAACCTGAGGAACGGCAAGAAGAGCGCAGTGGGGCCGTCGCCCTGCCGACTCAACAATGGTGCTTCCCAGCGCTTGACCTCTACGAGCGGATTCGGCAGTTTTGGCAAGCAACGCTACCACAACATGCAGGGCAAACCCTATTGCTGACGACCCATGGCGGCACGAACCGCGCCTTGATCGGAACAGCGTTAGGTCTCACCTCTGATCGCTACCATACTATTCAACAGTCCAACTGTGGAATTAGTGTCTTGCGCTTTCCGGCTGCTGATTGTCTGTCAGCCCAATTGGCGGTGATGAACCTCACCACCCATTTGGGCGAATTGCTGCCCCAACCCAAAGAAGGGGGGCGGGGTCTGCGTTTGCTGCTGATACCCTCCGGGGCGAATCATCCCGCTCAGATACAACAGTTGGCGACGCTGCTTAAGCCAGTGACCCTTCACTTTAGTCTCAGTAGCGACCTTGATAGTTGCCAAATAACAGCCCAGCAAATTCTCCAGCATCACCCTGGCGCTGTTCAGCGCCAGGTATTGCCAGAG
>JAKSDM010001802.1 GCA_022360135.1 Pseudanabaenales cyanobacterium
CTCCAATGTCGCAACGCTATCGACAACACCTGCGACAGAATAAACAATCCCAGGTTGACCATTCACCTGCACCAGCTCAGCCTGAGGAACACAGTCCAGTTTGACGGCTCGACGATGGAGCGCCCTCAAGCAACCCGCCACTTTTTGAGCGCCATGCAGGGGTTTGAGCATGGCCGTCACTTTGCCGCCCCCATCAGACCAGACAGTCACATCGTCTGCAAGGACTTCAAGCAATCCGGGCAAATCTCCTTGGCTAAACGCTTGCATAAACCGCTGAGTCAGCTGCTCCTGCTGTTGGGGGGTGGCCTGGAAGCGCGATTTTTCGAGGGCTAAATGGCGCCGCGCCCGGTGGGCAATTTGGCGACAGTTGGTGGGGCTTTTCTCAACCATGCGGCCAATTTCCCCATAATCATAGTCAAATACCTCCCGTAGCAGAAAAACGGCTCGTTCCACTGGCGTCAAGCGCTCCAGTAAAACCAGAAACGCCATCGCCAGGGAATCCGATAATTCTGCCAGAGCAATAGGATCCGCTGATTTTTCAATGACGATTGGTTCGGGTAGCCAGGGACCAACGTACTGCTCCCGTTGAATCCGGGCAGAGCGCAGATAATCAATGCATAATCGGGTAATGATGGTAGTGAGATAGGCTTTGGTGGACTTGATCGTCTGCTCTGAGACTTGCTGCCAGCGGAGGAAGGTCTCCTGCACCATGTCCTCAGCGTCCATGACGCTGCCAAGCATGCGATAGGCGATCGCAAACAGCAGTGAACGATGCTGATTAAAGTCCTCAAGTCGATTTATTGGACTACTTCTTGCTGCAGTATATTCTTGAGGCCCCATAGGCTAACTCCCACTCCTAACCCTTCTGTGATGGCAAGAAAAACCGCAGTTATCTGAAACAATAACCCCCAGCCCATAATCGGAATCTGAGATACATGATCTGGGCCAACTAGAATGAAATGATTGTACAGACCGAAAGCCAATGCTCCTCCCATTGAGCAAAATAGCAAGACAGCCCCTATGCGAGAGGAGCGAGTCCAAAGCAGAATGGCTGCAAGGAGAGGGTAAGAATAATCACAATCCCAACGAATAGGCTCTGGAACAGCGAAAGGGAAACTAGCAGCACCTCATGCGAAAGGGCATGTAGAGCAACAATACCCGTATGGGCGACCACTACAGATGTTCCATATTGGGTGAACTTTTCCATCATCGCAATCTCCCCTTATGCTGCCTGACCCACTTGATAGCTACCAGGCGTCGTCCTGGCGGTAATGCTAATTCGGTTCCAGGCGTTGATTGCGACGATCGCCATCACCAACTGCGTAATTTGCTCAGGGGTGAAATAGCGGCTGATCTCTTTATACACGCCATCAGGTACGCCATGGACGCCAATCTGCGTCACGGCTTCGGTCAGGGCTAGGACCGCTCGTTCTTCAGGGGTGAAGACACAACTTGGAAGGTTATAGGGAACCAAACTCTAGGAGAATAAAAAAGTCTTTATCGTAATAGCCAGATGTATTGGCCTTTAGTTGGTATCGCCCCA
>JAKSDM010000356.1 GCA_022360135.1 Pseudanabaenales cyanobacterium
GTGACCGCCTTTTCAACGGTACAGGCGCGGGCGATCGCCCGTACGATTGAGGATACTCTTGAGGAAAACTGGCATCGGAGTCCTCTGCGAACGGAAGGACAATTGGAGGGCAGTTGGATTTTGCAGGACTATGGTGAGGTGATTATCCATATTTTTCTGCCTGCCGAGCGAGAGTTTTACAATCTGGAAGCCTTTTGGGGGCATGCTCAACCCATTGAATTTGTCTCAACTCATTCCGTCACAGATGCACTAAGGTAGTTTCCGACGATCAGAAAAAAAACAATTTAGTAGCAGTTGACTCCCACTGCCTACGTTATGAAGTCACCCACCGTCCGGTGTCCTGTTCCCTTTGAACAGCAACCAATCAATGAATACCAAGATATGCGGGAATCCTGGTTTTACAGCTGGGGCGCTCGTAATCTACGGGGCTATATTACCCCTATATTGGCCCTGTGGAGTTTGAGCTGGGTTGTAGTCGGCCCCGTTGCGTCAGCTAGTTTTGCGCCGACTAAATATCCGGCTCAGTTTGGCGTCAGTGCAGCAGTCGGCGCTCTGATTATTCCCACACTGGCTCTGCTGCAACTCTACCTGGGTTGGTCTTATGTCAGCGATCGCTTGCGCAAACAGACTGTTCCCTATGAGGAGTCAGGCTGGTATGATGGCCAGATTTGGGTTAAACCAGATGAGGTGCTAAATCGCGATCGGCTGATAGTTGATTACCAAATAAAGCCGATTATCCGACGCATCCAAAAGACATTTGGAGCGCTTGCGGTACTCTTAGTTACAGGGGCCATTGCTTGGCAATTTGTATAGGAGCATTGCATTTATGTCGGGAATATGTGAGGGTCTTAGCCATGACTAGGGCTAAGCGCACTCAGGCAGCAGACTTACAGGTTCAGCTGTTACGAGAAGGAATCGTCGAATCACTGCATCAATCCCAGGCTGTGGTTTGTGACAGTCGGGGGCGGATTTTATCTGTTGCTGGCAATGCTGAGACAGCCACCTTTGTCCGATCGGCCTTAAAACCGTTTCAGGCATTAGCAATGACCACAACAGGCACCCTAGAGCGGTATAGCCTCACCGATCGCGATCTCGCCATTATCTGCGGTTCGCATCAAGCTTCTATGGAACAGGTGCGTCAGGTTTTTAATATTCTCTGGCGTTGTGATGTTGACCCGTCTAATCTGCAATGTCCTATTCCTAATGACAAAAAGAGTCCTTTGCAACATAACTGTTCGGGCAAGCATGCCGGGATGTTGGCGGTTTGTCAGCGGCAAAATTGGCCGTTGAATACCTATCTCCAGCGCAATCATCCTGTGCAGCAACTGATCTTGAATAAGGTCTCAGAACTGTTAGGCATGCCCGCTGATGAGTTTATTTGCGCCCATGACGATTGTGGCGCACCCACCTACTTCATGCAGCTAGGGCAGATGGCCAACCTCTACGCCAAGCTTGCCTCTGGCAATAACTTGGCTCTAGAGCGGGCGGTTCGAGCGATGACCAGCCATCCGATGATGGTGGCTGGCGAAGGCGCCTTTGATACTGACCTGATGAAATTGACAGTAGGAGAAATCGTCAGCAAGTCCGGCGCGGAAGGAATCCAGTGTATTGGGCGAGTAGGGGAAAGCATGGGCCTGGCCATCAAAGTCATGGATGGGTCTAAGCGGGCGAAATATGCTGTTGCTCTACATTTACTCAAGCAACTTGGGTGGATTTCGCCTGAGATTGCCGAAAACCTGGCGGAAACCTACATGACTCTGGGTAACTTTAAACGCCTGGATGTGGTTGGAGAACTCTCAATGTTGTAAGGAGAATCCAGGAGTCAGAATCCGGGATGCAGGCTATACATAATTTCTGACGCCTGACGCCGGAATTCTGCCTCAGGGATAATTTCCCGCTTTAAGTTGATAGTCCCAAGTTATTTAAATTGCAGCTCTGTCCACTTTGTCGCTATACTGGTTAGGCCATCGCGGGGTAGAGCAGTCTGGTAGCTCGTCGGGCTCATAACCCGAAGGTCCATGGTTCAAATCCATGCCCCGCCACCAACATGTTGAAAAGCTTCTTGGCTTTTAAGCTGGGGAGCTTTTCAGATATCAATACCTCAACATTTGTTTGGCGCGACGAAAAGATCCGTTACCCGATAAAACAGTATCCATCGTTGTCTGTTTGCTGCCGCCTATGACCTCTGTCGTCAGTCTACTTAACGCTAATTCCTACCAGCTTCAACCGCTACGAAGTAATCTGGAAGTTCTGTTGGAGCCACTCGGGGGAATGCATGCAATTGTGAAACCTGGCGATCGCGTCCTGCTCAAACCTAATCTCCTCACCGGGGCTCGCCCGACAAAGGAATGCACCACTCGACCTGAGTTGGTCTATTGCGTCGCGCAGCTAGTGAAAGCAGCGGCGGGGAAACCGTTCTTGGCTGACAGTCCGGCCTTTGGCAGCGCCAGAGGGGTAGCTGAAGCCAATGGCTATCTGCCCTTAGTCGAGGAGTTGGATTTACCCATTGTAGAATTACGCGGCAAACGTTACCGGACGGATAGTGCAGAGTTCGGCAACTTTCTCTTGTCCAAAGAGACGATGGAAGCCGATGTGGTAATTAATTTACCTAAGGTTAAGTCGCATGCTCAACTTACCCTAACTTTGGGAGTCAAAAATCTGTTTGGTTGTGTTCCTGGCAAAATGAAGGCATGGTGGCATATGGAAGCGGGGAAAGACCGGACTCGGTTTGGCGCCATGCTGGTGGAAACTGCCCGTACGATTGCTCCCGATTTGACCATTATGGATGGCATTATTGGCCATGAGGGGAACGGACCCAGTGGAGGCGAACCTCGATCACTAGGGATATTAGCGGCTTCTCAGGATGTATTTGCGCTAGATCGGGCAATGGTGGAGATTCTGGACGTTAATCCAGCTCAAGTGCCGACGATTGTCCAGTCTCAGCGTTTGGGCTTATGTCCCGAATGGGATCAGATCGCCTTTCCTCTGTTACCCCCCGAGGCCCTCAAAGTTGAGGATTGGCGGTTACCAGAGCAGCTCATCCCCATTGACTTTGGGTTGCCTCGGGTGATGCGATCAACCTTCAAGCATCTGTACATCCGGTTTATCAAAGAACCTATAGCCGCTTATGCGAGTCGTTAAAATCAAGCCAGAAAAGGCGCCTCTTGAGGCTTTATGATCGCGCCGTCCCCCCAAACAGGGTTAAAATAACCGCCGTCCCAACCATACCCCCGGCGGCGCAAAAGCTGATCGCCACACCCATCGGCATCTCGATTGATCGAAACGCCATGAATTTAAGTGAAACGGGGCTGGCGTTTTGGACAGAGATGACTGCAATCAAAGCAATCCAGACTGCTGGGATAATGGCAATGAGAGGTTTAGTCATAATTCGAAATACTGGTTAAACTGAGGTTTAAGTCCGATGCGTTCACCAAGACGCTCCGCAGAGTTACCACAAAGAAACTGTAAAGGAATGCGGCAATTTGGGTATGCTCTGGACGGGTGTCTTTGCAACATTTCTTTGCAAGCTTACTTTGCAACATATCGCAATTCTCGTTTGTATTGAATACTTTTGTATTGAATACTTTCGGTGGAGGCAGGGTATAGAGTGTAGGATGCAGGGTGTAGTCAATGCAAATGAAAACCGCTATAGATCAGCAAACTTGATGATTTTTGATGGAAGCAAGCATGGCTGGTGACCGTGAAGCTGTTATTACTGCTAATCAAGCCTTTTACCGAGCCTTTGAGAAAAAAGACATCGGAGCAATGGACGCCATCTGGTCAAAGGGGATTGGCTGCCTATGCATTCACCCTGGGCGAGACGCCCTGAAGGGCTGGGAAGCCATCAGCCAATCTTGGCGACAGATTTTTAAGCACACCAGCTATCTGGAGATCGACACCGATATCCTCTCCACAGAGGTTAGCGGCAATCTCGCCTATGTTGTCCTGATAGAGAATGTTTTGCAGATCGGCGGAGACCGTAGAATCGAAGCTAAATCCATGGCTACTAATATCTTTGAACGTATGGCCCAGAACTGGTATCTGGTGCATCATCATGGCAGTCCAATCGTTAGGTGAGCGATCACAATAACCAGAATCCATATCTTCTTACAGAAGTTTAACTGAGTCGTAAAGCTTGATTCCCCCAGCTGTCCTGGCTACCGTGTACACACAAGTCGGAGCCAAAGTCATTTCAGCCCCCTAATTCCCCCAATTCTGGGGGAATTTGAACTCTGATCCCCCCCAGAATTGGGGGGTTAGGCAGGGTGGTTTCTTTTATTGAGAGAATAAAAAAATGGTCTAACCTCCTTAATACTCCGTTAGTAAAATAAGGATTTAGACCATGAATCTTATTCATCAATTGAAGCAGATTCCGGACTGTCGTGGGACCCGTGGAAAA
>JAKSDM010000376.1 GCA_022360135.1 Pseudanabaenales cyanobacterium
ACATATTGAGGAACATCAGTGGCGCGATCAAATATGAGCTGTAGACCCTTTGATTGGGCGCGCAGTTGGAACATTTCTTCCAGGATGTTGAGCAACCCATACAGGTCGAAGTGATTGAGAGTGACTTTGGTTCGACCCGCCTCGATCTTAGACATGTCCAAGATGTCATTGATTAAGGACAGCAAATGCTCACCACTACGAAGAATAATGTCCAGATGCTCCTTCTGTTTAGGGTTGAGGGAGTGATCCTGATTTAGGATTTGGGTGAAGCCAAGAATAACATTTAGAGGGGTGCGGAGTTCATGGCTCATGCTGGCCAGAAATTTGCTCTTGGCGCGGTTACCGGCTTCGGCGGCGGCTTTAGCTTGCTTTAGCGCTTCCTCTGCTCGTTTGCGTTCTATGGCGTAGCGAATTGTACGAACCAGAACTTCTGCCGTAACCTGTCCCTTTACAAGATAGTCTTGGGCTCCCTGCTGAACTGCCTGAAAAGCCAGTTTTTCATCGCCTAGCCCTGTCAGGATCACCACGGGTAAATGAGGGGCCTGAGCATTGACGGCTATCAGGGCGTCTAATCCTTGGCTATCAGGTAGCCCCAGATCCAACAAGATGATGTCAAAGGTTTCTTTACTCAAGCGATGCGTAGCAGATCTCAATCGTTCAACATGGGTTAGCTGGAACTGGTTCAATTCCGTTAGTTTGAGCATTTGCTCAACTAGAAATGCGTCTCCAGGGTTATCCTCTAACAAGAGAACATCAATACAACTGTCACCCATAGCTGTCATTAAAGATCTCAACTAGTAGGCATCTCTAGAAATCATTCCCTATGACTTATACAATTTCAACAGTTTAGGTGTCATCGTTTTAGGTTGATAGTCCCTCTGCTGACACTAATCTGGGAATGGGGGTAGTGAGCACTGAGCTGGTGGAAATCATGCCGATCGATGTCGATAGCAGTACTGATAGTGCTTCTTGCTTGTGTGAAATACATCTCAGTAAACGCGCAGGGTATAGGATGTAGGGTATAGGGTGTAGGTTATAGAGTGTAGGGTTTGTCAGGCAACTGAAAAATGCTGTTCAGATCGGAGTAGATTTGCAGATTACGGTAACTTTTTTCAAGCAAGTCTGGTTAACGGGAACTTTGACTCCACTGACTGCGACTTACTACAGACCCTTTTGGCTAAACAATGTAAGGTGGATGGGATGGAACAAAGCCGCTTGCGTCAGTGGCACAGCATTTTATTCGGAGTTCGCACCCGTATTCTGGCGGCCTATTGCCTGCTAATTCTGCTCTCAACTGTGATAGCCACTTTAGTGATTCGTCATGCCTTATTAGCGCGCCTGCAAGAACGGATTGACCAGTCTCTCCAACAGGAGGTGGAAGAGTTCCGTTTATTAGTTGATGGGCAAGATCCAAATACAGCTCAACCTTTTGGTGAGGACATCGCCGCCATTTTCAAAGTATTCCTCAACCGCAACGTTCCTAGAGAAGATGAGTATTTGATCACCCTACTGCCTGATCAGTTTTATCATTCTAGTCCGAAGACGCTCCCTCCCTTGCTTAGTAGAAACTCGGACGCGATGCAATACTGGCGTAGTCTAACACAACCTGAGCAAGGTGAAATAGGGACGCAGACGAACCAGATTGTTTATTTGGCTGAGCCCGTGAATATTGGCGGAAAAATCCGCGGGGTATTTGTCGTTGCGCTCTCTACCGCCAATGAACGTCGGGAGGTCGATGAAGCAACTATTGTCATCATTCAAGTGATGATTGGGGTGATGATCGTTAATGTAATCTTAGCTTGGGTTATGGCTGGCAAGGTTTTAAAACCTCTGCGTCTACTCACTGCCACTGCTCGCTCCATCACTGAAACTGACTTAACACAGCGAATACCGATCAAGGGCGGAGACGAAATTTCTGAACTCGGCATAACCTTCAATGCCATGTTGGATCGCCTTCAGTCTGCCTTTGTTAATCAACGACACTTCCTCAATGAAGTGGGCCATGAACTGCGAATTCCCATTACCATTATTCAGGGGCATTTAGAATTGATGGGCGATGACCCCCAAGAGAAGCAGGAAACGGTAGAGTTGTTGACTGATGAGTTAGACCGGATGAATTGCTTGGTGGCGGATCTACTATTACTGGCTAAAACTGAGCAACCTGATTTTTTGCAGCTGCGAACTATTAATATCAGTGCGCTGACTGAAGAAATGTACGCTAAAGCTAAAGCCTTAGCTGAACGGGATTGGTGTCTGGAGCAAACTGGATCGGGCCTAATTGTGGCCGATCGGCAGCGGCTGACTCAGGCCATTATGAACCTGGCCCAAAATGCAGCCAAGCATACGCAAGTCAACGATGTCATTGCCCTGGGTTCGGAAGTAACTCAGGGTCATATGCGATTTTGGGTGCGTGATACGGGAACCGGCATTCCCTTGGATGAGCAAGCACGCATTTTTGATCGCTTCGTTAGGGGGACTGACCATCGTTCAGAAGGGGTCGGTTTGGGGCTGTCAATTGTTAAAGCCATTGCTCAGGGTCATGGAGGGCAAGTTGAACTGTTTAGTCAACCTGGAGAGGGATCTACATTTACCCTCATCTTACCCTTGGATCCCCCTTCAGCACTGGGCGTAGATAAGTAGAGGGCGCACAACTGCGCCTATATTTCACACAAGTGAAAATTGCTATCATTATTTCCCGTCGAGCGTTTTCCCCTTCTTCTCCTTGCGCCAACCCTTTAGAAAGCCGCCCAAAATAACTGCAGGGATTGCGATCAAGAGGTTCGCAAGTTGATGCCATAAGGGCTCTTGACCTTGAGCAGCCGCCATTGAAACCAGGGCCATGATCCCGACGACAGCGGCCAGGGCTAGAGCGTGCTTTAACTCAGCCTGGTTTGCGATCGCAGCGGTTACATAACCGCCCATGACAGCCATGATTCCCCCGTAAACCAGGCTGAAGAGCATAAACCCTCGACTGGGTAAAGTGTTTGGCTCCTGAAACCAAATTGCAAAAAGCCCAATAACCCCCAACGCCATAATGGCGTAACCCAAAATGACAGCGACTCCACTTCTAAGCATGATCGCTTCGGAACCTCAAAGAAAGTTTAAGAACAAATAGAACCCAAAAAATCCGACCATAGAACGAATGGCACTGAAAGAAGAGTTTATAAATCGCTAAAAGCCCTGATATTCCGTAGGGTGGGCATTGCCCACATGGCTTATTTCAGTGCCATTCAACCATAAAACCCATATCTAGGCTTAATTTTGGCAATACTAAGCTAATCGGCATCTAAGTTGCATAAAATGTAAATTGAAATCAGCTAAATCATCTACCCTATGCCAGCTAAAGGATTTCTAACTTCAGAGCAAATCAATAGATTACAAGAGACTCTAAGGGAGTGTGATTTTCCTCA
>JAKSDM010000593.1 GCA_022360135.1 Pseudanabaenales cyanobacterium
GCCGCCGCAGCGACGAATGGTATTGATGGCCTTGAGATGGTGTCGGTGACCGCCTCGCACTGAGACTCCCCGGTTCATATCGACTCCCAAGGAGGTGCCCATCAGGGAGTGCTCGATATCATGCACTGCGATCGCATTCCCTCCCAGTAAGGCTTGCACATAGCCTTCTCGAATGAGTCGAATCAAGTGCTCTCCACCGCCTGTGTGAATCACCACTGGACCGGCTACGACCACCACTTTACCGCCCTGATCCCGCAGCTTGCGAAGTTCCCAGCCAACTTGCTCGACCACCAACTCCACCCGACGTTCGCTGGAAACCCCTGCGCCCATAAAACTAAACTCTTCAGCAGAGCGCGACTCCCGCGACTCCAACTTACGGATTGAACGGATCCCCTCGACCCCGACAACGACCTGTTCGCCTAACTGCAAATCCCTCAGCAGCTTACAGTGGGCCGATGTTCCCTCCGCAGTTTGAGAGATCACAATAACGCCGTCCATCCGTTGATTCTGCACCCGAATCCAATCGCCATTCACCCGGACTTCCGTCGGATAAATCGTGGTGCTGTAGAAATCATCAGGGGCTACCCCCTCTAGGATGACTGTTTCCAGTTGGGCGTCGCAGACCTCTTGGGGCAGAGCCACAGCCCCCAATTCGATCAATTGGGACATGATTTTTTCCATGACCGCATGATCCGGGGCGGAGACTTTTACCTTAGCTGAGGATATACTCTGTCGCTGTTCCCCTAGATCAAACTGCAGTACTTGGAAACTGCCGCCCCCTTCAACAATCAGATCAAGGGCCTGATTAATCAGACCTGAATCGAGCAAATGACCTTCCAGATAAAGGGTGCGGCTCTCAACGGCGGCTTCCGCATGCAATTCAGACCGAATCGGTTCGGTTAATCGCAGCGTCAGGCATTTAGCCGCTCCCCCCGCTTTGAGAAATTCCGTCAGCGGGGTTTCAATCACCTCAAATCCGACTTGAGTCAGATGTTGCTTCAAGCCGTCGCTGGCCTGATTCATGATCACCAGATGATTGATATTGACCACATTACAGGCAAAATTGACCGCGTCTCGTTCACCCACTGCAATGCGCTTCTCTGCCGGGACCCGGATCTCAATTAGATGATTAGAGTAGGCGTCAAAAGCGGCAGGATAATAGAGCAAATAGCCATCCGCCAGCGGACTGAAGCAGGTGTCCAGATGATAGAACCGTTCATCCATCAATCGCAGGGAGAGGACTTCAATATCTAACCACTGGGCGATATAGGGATGGGCGTCCAGCTCGGTGCGAAAGCCATATCCGGCCCATAACCAGCGCCCCTCTCGGTCGAGCAAGGCGTCGCCCGCTCCTTCGAAGGGCAAATCCTTCGGCAACTCATGGACTGTATAGCCTTGGGCCT
Source organism: Pseudanabaenales cyanobacterium (assembly GCA_022360135.1). GTDB lineage: Bacteria > Cyanobacteriota > Cyanobacteriia > Phormidesmidales > Phormidesmidaceae > JAKSDM01. The sequence goes on from JAKSDM010000593.1 coordinate 1,404, forward strand.
CAAACCACTGTTTGAAGAAGGGTTCTTCCCCCTGTCGCTGCCAATGTAAGAAACGACTGAGCACAACGGTGTTATCCAAAACCAAGCCAGCATTGGCGGTAAACACCATATCTGGCAAACCCGATTGGGGTTTGACCAGATCCACTGCAGCCTTTTCGGAAATGATCTGGTAAAGCGCTCGCCACTGGTCAACCGCATTGTCTTTAGAGGATTTATGAATATTGCCCTCCATCCAAGGATTGATGACATAATCCACCTCGTAGTGGTGGGGGGCGCACATGAGGAAACGAATTAGAGCGGTCATAAGGGTAAGCTCTGGGTAGATGTTGAATTCAAAGAGGTAAAAGGGTCAATAAAATCCGATGGTTTAATCCTGTCTGCAACCAGGAAGCCTGGCCTGGCGCTCCGGCACCGGTATATTATTTTCCGGCACGTCCCCTAAATAGGTGGGTTATATCGCAGGAATAGTTTCCCGCTTTCAAATGGTTACCTTCCCTCAATAGGAACGACTTCCTAATCATCGCTCCCGATTTAGAAGATATAGGAAATCGAGCTTCAGCGTTTTGCACGTTAGCTAGTTGAATCGAACTTGTCGATCAAAAGGATTCACTATTAGGTTCTTAGAAGATTTCCAGGAACAAAAATACCAGCACTGCGGTGCGTTAGCTTCGTTAACAGCACCCTACCAAGGGTAAACTCTTTTCTGGAAATTTTCTTAAGTTCTCCATTGGATGGCATGTTAGCTCTGCCAATAAAATTGGCTAGTACAAAAATACGTAACGCTGATAATAGACTGATTTATTATTTTATAAGCTTTTCGTCTCGGTTTAGTTCTGAAATGTTGACTTACTACTGTTGAGAATAGGGTATGGCCGGAACATCGCCCGCTAGTTTTTGGGCCGGGGCGCGTTTTCTTAAAATTGTTTTCTTGACATTGTTTAGAAGCCTTTGTTTTTCAGGTTCTAATTACCCCTTCAATATCGAATTCGGGGATCAATGTAAGCATTGAGAATATCAATCAAAATGCTGACGATCGCCACAATCCCGGCGAAAAACACCATCAGACCCTGAACCACGGGATAATCCCGCTGGGAAATGGCTTCTAAGAGGCGATTGGCTAACCCTGGCCAGGAAAACGTCACCTCAGTCAATACAGCTCCCCCTAATAAAGAAGCAAAGGTCAACCCCAGGATTGTGACCACCGGGATTAGCGCATTCTTAAGGGCATGGACCGCCACGATCCGGATTTCTGGGATACCCCTGGCGCGCGCCGCCTCTACATAATCCGCTCGGAGCGTCTGCTTCAGATTGACCCGGACCATGCGCTCGAAAATCCCGCTAATCAGAATCCCCAGCGTCAGACTGGGTAAAGCCAGATAGTGCAAGGCTGTGAAACATTGGGCCCAATTACTCTGGAATAGGCTATCGACCACATAGAGTCCGGTGGGTCCCTGAGGCGGTGTTGCACTGAGGGGAAAGCGGGTGCCGATAGGGAACCAGCGTAGTTGCACGGCAAAAATCAACTGTAAGATCATGCCAAACCAGTACATTGGTACGGCATATGTGAGAATGCCAAATAACCTGCCTCCTGCATCCATGGCGGTATTAGGCCGAGAAGCCGCCAGTGAGCCAACGGTGATTCCCACGATCGCAGCCACCAGCATGCCACCCACAGTCAACTCAACCGTCGCCGGAAAATGCTGCTGGATAATCTGCCCCACCGTTTGCCCCTGACTGGCCAGGGAGGTCCCTAAGTTCAAGTGTAGGAGACTGCCCATATAACGTAGGTATTGTAGCCATAGGGGCGCATCCAGACCCAATTGAGATCTAAATTCCTGCTTGGCGCTTTCCGGCGCCCGAGGTCCCAACAAAGCATCCACCGGATCCCCTGGCGTTGCCCGCATTAGCAGAAACACCAGCGTCGTAATGGTCCAGATCATCAGCGGGGCGAGCAGTAGCCGAGAGAGGATGTAGTAGCGCAGGGCGGTGGAGCGGGACATACTTCTACTTGCTGATCTGCCAGAGCAAAAACTGCTGGGTTGGCTGAATCGTGACTCCAGTAACGCCATCATGGGCGAAGACGTAGTCTTTATCCTGCCAGAGAGGGATGTAGGGGACGTCTGCCGCCAGAATTTGCTGCA
>JAKSDM010000964.1 GCA_022360135.1 Pseudanabaenales cyanobacterium
AACCGTGGGGAGAGTGGAATCCCACAAAGATATCGGTAAACAGAATAATGATGAAAGCCTTAGCGCTATCGCTGAGGCCATAGATGATTTCGTCAATAAACGATTTAAGCACCGCGACTTCTCGCTTACTGGTAATCAGCAGCAGCATGAAAGCCGCCACCGCCAAAATATCAGCAAATACGTTCTTGACCGCATCAGCGCTACGATGACGATACACCTCCTCAATCTCAAACGCTTTTTCTCGGACAGTTTCCTCAATTTCGAGTTCGTCTAGTGGGGCCACCTTACCGATTAAGACTTCAAATCTGAGTCGCTCATCAAACCGTTGTAACTCATGAAGGGCGTCTTCCTCCATTTCTAAATTGAGAAATACCTCAGCATCCGCTTGAGTTCTGAAATAATCAACAATGGGGCTAATAATAATATTTTTGCTGAACTGTTGAGTCAGTAGCGGTACGATAATCAGCAGCAGGATAAATTTGAGCGCCAGCGTGGTCTTGGTTTTGGAACTGCGAAAATTCCTAACCACATCGGCTTCGGCTTTGGGGTCTAAATCTTGCTTAATCCGATCAACCGTTCTCAGAATAGAGCGGGGCAGAAAACTGGCTCGATCAGAGAGCGCTTCGCTAGTCGATTCAAGCTCAGCTTGAGCCTTGTTATGGGCAGCGGGGGTGATCTCTGAGCGGCTCTCCAACCCTACCGACTGATCGGTTTGACGCCTTGCCTGAGGCTGATTCAGGAGCGAGTGGTCAGTTGACCTGTCGTTTGAAATTGTCACCCGGGTGGCGGAACGCTCAGCTTCCACCTGATATCTGGCCAAGATTTGATCAATAAATCTCAGTTTTTTGAGGACAACAGCGGGTTTATCAATAATGTCAACCGTATAATCATCTTGAGTCTGATCTGATAGCTGCACCTCCGTTATTCTGTGATCAGAAATGCGGAGATCAGAAATGCGGAGAATTGAGCTACTGACTGTGAATTCCTTCATTCTGACCTTAATGGTCCTCAAACAGGCGCTTAACTCCCTTTTAAAGTAGGCCTGGGCGCTTTGGCCATAATTGCCATAGCTGGTTGAGATCGGATTGCCGCCAAAATATTCTTTTTCGATCGCTTCGATCATTACACCTGCTTCGTAGGCTTGATCGAGCGCTCTCTCAGGGGTTTTGAACAACCACTGCTTAGCCTGGTTGAGGCGACCTTGAATCTGCATCAAGATAGACATTGCTTAGTAGAAGATCGTGTTTGGAGTGTAATCCAAATTTTGTCCCAATAAACTTAGCCAATCCTGAGCAAAGGGTGACAAGGTTGTCCTATGTTAGAAACAGATAACCTAGAGGCACATTCAACATTAGGGTGAGTTAACCAATGTAGCCGTCAATCCCCACAGGTAGAGTGAACTGGAAACGATTATGCCAGGTCTAATGTTAGGCGATCGCTATAAAGTCCAGCGACAGCTAGGCAAAAAATCCGGCCGACTGACGCTGCTAGCTTATGATCGGACAACAGACGACCCCGTTATCATTAAGCTGCTAGTTATTGATGATGAATTGCAACCTAATGATTTGAAGTTGTTCAAGCGCGAGGCCGACGCCCTCAAATTACTCTGCCATCCCTCCACTCCCCAGTACCTCGACTACTTTGAAATTGACTTACCGTCGGATGGTAGGGCGATGGCTTTGATTCAAAGCTACATCAAAGGTTCCTCTCTAGCTGAATGTGTTAAGCAAGGTCGGATTCTGAGCGAAGCAGAAGCGAAGCATGTCGCCAGAGAAACCCTAGAGACCTTGATTTATCTTCATCAACTCGATCCGCCTATTGTACATCGAGATATCAGACCCAATAACATCTTGCTGGCGGTTGGATCTGAAGCGGGCAAGCCCCAGGTGTTCTTAGTTGATTTTGGTTCAGTCAAGTCGCTGTCTTCTGGAGACACCGCTCTGACCCAGGTGGGGATGAATGGATATATGCCTCCGGAACAGGCGGGCGGCCTCGCCCTGGCAGTCTCCGATCTATACAGCCTGGGGGCTACGCTGATCAACGCCATGACGGGCGTTCATCCGGCCGCCTTACAAAGTGGCAGCTTACGAATTAACTTTGAGTCTGTCGTGAACCTCAGTCCAGACTTATCCGATTGGTTGAAAAGACTCACCGAACCCAGCCTGGATCAGCGTTGGACCTCTGCCAGAGAGGCGCTAGACGCTTTGGGTTGAAGGGTTGAGAATATTGGGTGGATGGGGGGATGGAGATTTTGGATTTTGGATTTTGGATTTTGGATTTGGATTTTGGATTTTAGATTTTGGATTTTGGATTTGATTTACCTCTCCTGCTTCCCCATCTCCCCAATCCTACCCATCTCCCCAATCCTCCCCATCTCCCCAATCCTCCCCATCTCCCCAATCCTACCCATCTCCCCAATCCTACCCATCTCCCCATCTCCCTAATTGCTCTACCGAGTCGCCGCCACTAGGACTGACTGTTCTTCAGGCTGCACTTGGACGCGACCGTCTGCATCGATATCGAGCACAGTGGTAATACCGTCCTGGATCCGTCCGTCGAGGATGGCTTCGGCCAAGTGGTCCTCGATCAGGGTCGTGATCGCCCGTCTGAGTGGACGAGCCCCATAACGGGGATCGAAACCTTTCACCACCAGATGTTCCTTGACCGCTTCTGTGAGCTTGAGTTGGATCTGTCGTTCGGCCAAACGATGAGTGACTTCCTGGATCATTAAGTCAGCAATTTGCTTCACCTCGCGCCGATTGAGTTGACGGAAAACAATGATCTCGTCGATCCGGTTGAGTAGTTCTGGGCGGAAGTATTGCTTTAACTCCTCATGAACCAAGCTGCGGATGCCATTGTATAGAGTTGTCTCAGAGTTTTCGAGGCTAAGTTCAAAGCCCAGGCCGCCGCCGCCCTTTTCAATCACCTTAGAGCCAATGTTAGAGGTCATAATCAACAGTGTGTTCTTGAAACTCACCGAGCGTCCCTGAGAATCGGTGATTTGACCCTCTTCCAGCAGTTGTAGCAACAGGTTGAAGATATCGGGGTGAGCCTTTTCAATTTCGTCTAGCAGCACCACAGTGTAGGGTTGACGCCGCACGGCTTCTGTCAGCCGTCCCCCTTCTTCATAGCCGACAAAGCCGGGCGGTGAACCGATCAACTTAGAGACCGTGTGAGCTTCCATATATTCCGACATGTCTAGCCGCACCATGGCGGCTTCAGATCCAAAAACCGTAGCAGCTAAAGCTTTAGCCAACTCGGTTTTACCCACGCCAGTGGGTCCCGAGAAGATCAGGCTGGCAATGGGGCGGTTGGGGCTGCTTAACCCTACCCGGGCTCGACGGATGGCGCGGGCGACGGCTGTTACCGCCTCTTCTTGCCCGATCAGACGCTGATGCAGCGTATCTTCAAGGTGCGTCAGCAGGGCGGATTCCGATTCTGTCAGGCGATTAACGGGGATTCCGGTCCAGGAGGCCACAATATCGGCGATATCATCAACATTGACGATGGGAGCCTGCTGTGTAATCACCTGAGGTAAGTCTATAGGGCCATCAGCGGTCTGCTGCAGCGAGTTCTCTAATTCCAATTGACGATCGCGCAATTGTCTAGCCTCGACAAAATCCTGCCGTTGAACAGCCTCGGTGATCGATTGGCGCACCTGCCGCATTTCCCGCTTGAGTTCTTTAGAAAGATTTCGCTGGGTATACCGTAGACGAACTCGTGAACCGGCTTCATCAATTAAGTCGATGGCCTTATCAGGCAGATGGCGGTCGGTGATATAGCGATCCGAGAACTTTGCCGCCGCCTCTAAAGCGCCATCAGTAATTGTCAGGCGATGGAACTGCTCATAACGTCCCCGCAAGCCGCAGAGGATATCGATCGTTTCATCGACTGAAGGCGGCTCCACCATAACTGGCTGGAAACGACGTTCCAGAGCAGCATCCCGTTCGATCCGTTGACGATATTCATCCAGAGTCGTGGCTCCGATACACTTAAGCTCTCCGCGAGCCAAAGCGGGTTTGAGCAGATTAGCAGCGTCCATCCCGCCCTCCAGTGAACCTGCCCCCACTAAGGTATGAAGTTCGTCAATCACCAGAATGATATTCTGAGCCTGACGAACTTCAGCCAGGATTTGGGTCAGACGCTCTTCAAAATCACCTCGGAAACGGGCGCCGGCTATGAGCAGACTCATGTCCAGGCTGATCACCCGTTGATCCAGAAGCGCCTCTGGAACCTCCTGATTGACAATCCGTTGGGCCAGTCCTTCCGCGATCGCGGTTTTGCCAACACCAGGTTCTCCGACCAATACAGGATTGTTTTTGGTGCGACGACCCAAAATTTGAATCACCCGCTCAATTTCCGGCTGGCGGCCAACAATAGGATCCAGTTGTCCCGCCGCCGCCAGTTGGGTTAAATCCACGCCAAACTCTGCTAGGGCCTTACCATTAGGACGACGAAGCGGTGATATTCGCCCTAGCCCTTTAGATGCAAAGGTTGGCACAGCAGAGGTCTCGCCCAGGGCGCGAATTACTTGAGTGCGAACCTTAGTTGGATCAATCCCCAGGTTTTCGAGCACGCGATAGGCGACAGTCTCACTATTCTGAATCAAGCCCAGCAGTAAATGTTCTGGCTCAATGTATGGATAGTCTAGTTTTCGAGCTTCCTGAAAGGCCTGTTCAAAAACTTGTTTTAGCTTGGGGGTAAACGGAATTTCAGCCGGAAGACCGCCATCACCTCTGCCAATCATGGCCTCGACTTGGGTGCGGGTGTCTGACAGCGTCATGCCAAAGTCAGTGAGTACCTTGGCGGCAATGCTGGAACCTTCCTTAATTAATCCCAGCAGAAGTTGCTCGGTGCCGACGAAGTTATGCCCTAGGCGACGAGCTTCTTCTTGAGCCTGCAAAATCACAGCGATTGCGTTGCTGGAGAAATGTTCAAACATGTTGCTTGCTTCCTACCAAGGTGAATCGGTTACGGCGCAGTTCCTGCACCAGGGTTTTCAGATGCGCTTAGATAGCGGAGATGGGTTAAGGCGCTTGACTAATCTGGAAATTTGTAAAATTCCATAAACTTCTATATGAGTTTTAATTTACTGGGATTGAGGGCTATCCATCAGTGAGGAGACCCGTAGTGAAGCAGGAGGGTTTGCCGTATGGATATTGGATTCGCTCATCATAGACATTGGATTGCTGATCTCCTCAGCAAAATTAGCAGATGGACAGAAACTGTTTAATCTGAGAAACGTTTACATAGATTAACAATTTTTGTTATTTTGTTCCTACACTGATGGGGAGTGAGTCACGACTAGCTGGCAATCTCCCTAATCGTGTTCGGTTTAAAATCCTGCATACATTAGATTAAGACTGCTATGTTCAAGCCAACTCATGTTCTGGTATCCCGCTCCCGAAAAATTCCCGTTCTCCTCATACCCCAGTTGGATCGGTTTCTGGTAATTACCCAACAAGAATGGGAGCAACGCCAGAAGCCAGCTTTTGAAATGCATCCGAAACTCGGTTTTTCCTGTCGAGGGATAGCTATTTTGGGGCATCGTTTGGAGCCTATTGGACATCAGATTGAGACTACCGATCCGTTGTCTACCGGGGCTCAAGCTTAGTATGCCCACTGGCGTAGTCAAGATTAAGCTATTACAGCCAAAAAGAGGGAAAAGCCAAGAAATGGGTCAACCAGGAAAGTTTGCCTGATTGCCCCATTTACCGTTTCGAAGTAACCACAAAATCCACTGGCTAAGGCATTGCCGATTCTTATCCTGCCTAGCTCATCAATTCAATCGCCTGCATATATGGATTTGTCAGGCTTATGAGGCTACAACTCAAACTGTTGTTGATAATTGGCCTGCCAGGTTGACAAGAGTTGATAATCCATAGCGCTAATG
>JAKSDM010000176.1 GCA_022360135.1 Pseudanabaenales cyanobacterium
AAATCACTGAGCCATCGCGCACTCACAGTGGGCGGCTGGCTTTACTTAGGGCTGGGATACCTTTTTTTACTGGCGCCTATCTTCACACTTGTCTTGTTTTCCTTTGAGGACGCTCGCTTCCCCGCCCTACCTTGGGCCGGATGGACCTTGAAGTGGTATCAGGATTTATTTGCGGATGGTCGACTTCTAGAATCTCTCCGTCATAGTTTGATAGTTTCTCCCCTTGCCGCCGCCGCCGCCACCGCCATTGGTTTTTTCGCGGCCTATGTTCTGAATCGCTTCGACTTTTTAGGCAAACGACTGCTATCTATTGTGCTGATTGTGCCGATTATTACGCCTTCTCTAATTTTAGGCGTGGCTTTTCTGGGACTACTCTCCCGTCTCCATTTACAGGGACAGCTGTTCAGTGTGTTCCTCACCCATGTGGTGATTCTGATTCCAACCGCGATCGCACTGATTACTCTGCGGTTGGCTCAAATGCCAAGAGAGATGGAAGAAGCAGCTTGGAATTTGGGCGCCGCCGAATGGCAAACCTTGATTCGCATCGTTTTACCCTGGAGCATTCCAGGTATCGCTGGGGCGTGGCTGTTGGCCTTCACTTTTTCCTTCGATGAGTTTGTAATTGCTTGGTTTGTCTGTGGATTTGAGCAAACCCTGCCAGTGGCGATTTACAACTTCTTAGGGGCAAATCTGACCCCGTCTCTGAACGCAATTGGGACGATTTTTTTTCTGATCTCTGTTCTTCTGTTGGTCGGCGTAGAACTGCTGTTAATTCCGCTCTTACTGGCCGGTAAAGCTGGGATTAACGCGGGAGAGTAACGCCAAGGCGAAATTCGGGAGTGAGACATCAAAATTTTATTTTGATGTCGGAGAATAAAGCGTCAAACCGCTCCTGACGCCTGGCGCCTGAGGGGTCATGTTCTGAGTCATCGCCCCCAATACTGAAAGTGCACCTGAATGAATCTCTATATTTGAACCCTATCGCCTAGAAACCGTCCTATGTCTGTATCTACTTACCTGATTAAAAACCCCACTGTCCTACCGTTTACCCTGCAAGCGGACGGCGCCCTGGACTTAACTGCCCGCACAATGGATGTGCTGATTGAACATGATCGCATCGCCCAAGTTGCTGACCGGCTTGAAGCCAACTCCGCTGAGGTTCGCGTCATTGAGGCTCGTGATCATCTACTGGCTCCAGGCTTTGTCAATGCCCACGCCCATTCAACCGAAATTCTAGACAAAGGGCGTTACGAGGCGCTCCCCCTAGAGCTTTGGATGCTCTATACCTATCCTCCTCTGCAACGCCGACATCTCAATCCTCGCCTCTGCTATCTCCGCACCCTGCTGGGGGCCTTGGAAATGGTCAAAGCAGGCGCAACCACCATCCAGGATGACTTGATTGAGTTGCCCTACACCACGCCAGAAATTTTTGATGCGGTAGCCCAAGCTTATGCCGATATTGGCCTACGAGTGAGTCTGTCGCTGCACACTATCAACCTGCCGTTGCATCAAACGATTCCCTATCTGGCTGATTGGCTGCCCGCTGATGTGCGGCAGGATCTGGAGTCTACGCCAGGATTGTCGGATGATGAGTGGATCGAATTATTCCAAGATCGCTATGACCATTGGCATGGCAGGTCCGGCTTGGTCACTTTGGTCTTGGCGCCCTCAGCGCCTCAACGGGTC
>JAKSDM010000729.1 GCA_022360135.1 Pseudanabaenales cyanobacterium
GCGATGACATTACGTGTTACATTTGGCAGGGTAAGTGGATAGAGATCTTGACTCTTGATTCCAACTAAAGCCTTCTCTCCAGTTGGGGATCGAACGCCAAACGAAATGAAGTTCCCCTGAGACAACACAATAATTAAATCACCCTGCATCTTCTGTACATTGTCTGGAAAGTCGGGAAGTGTCCCTAGATTTAATAGACTTTCACTGAGCATTCTAAGATGGTCAACTGAGACTGTTTCTGTGGTATGCATCACAGAACCTAAACTGAAAGATGTTTCAATTTCAGCAAAGGTTTGGTTCCAAAAGCCGATTGCTTCGTATGCGGCTTGAAGTCTTGAATCATTTTCTGGGGCTACTACCACAATGGTGGGAATCTTAGTCCAGCCTTTCATTTGCCTCATAGAATTCACTGCGTACACTTACAGTCGTCAACAATTCGCTTGCACTACAATCGTAGCTTGTATAGCAACTCAATCACGGCCTAATAAGAAAGCCATCAGCCGCTCAACTCGTTTACTGATTTCTGCTTCCTCTGAGGCAATACCTTCTTGCCACGCTTGGTGTTCTGCTAGTTGTTCTGCTTGCTTAGTCTTCAAGTGAGTTAAGCCTCTCGCCAACGGGAAGTTTTCAATATCAGAAGGAACTTTTATTCCTTGTTGCTCCATGAGTGCTTGAGCCACATAGATCGGACGGTTCATTTGCAATGCCAGAGCGATCGCATCACTGGGGCGGGCGTCTACTGACTGAATTTGCTCTCCGCAACCCAGTGAAACGGTTGCGTAGTAGGTGTTTTCTTGCACGACTGTAATCTGTACTGACTCTATTTCAATACTCGCAGTGCTGAGCAGGTTTGCCATCAATTGGAAGGTCATGGGTCTAGGCAGTGAAGTGTCATTGAGACTTTGAGTGATGGTTTCTCCAGACCAGAGGCCAACCCAAATCGGCAGAAATTGACGGTTTGTTTCATCCCACAGGACAACAACATAACTATCTGGGTTGTCTTGCTCAGGGCTAGGATAAGGAACTATGTCTGCGATCGTCACCTTAATCATGGCGTTACTCCTTTGAGGTTTCAATGTAATGGCGTTGGTGTTGGTGTTGGTGTTCATGTAAAGCAACGACAATTGCGCCTTGAGTTGCCTCCTGGCTTTGTGCAAACGCCCCTTGACCGCCGTCATGGAGATACCCAAACAGGCGGCAATTTGGTGCAACGTCAATTGTTCAAAATAAAACAGTAGAGTCGCCGTGCGATTTTTAGGAGATAAAGCATTAACGGCTTCCAAGACTAAACCGTAGAGTTCTTGCTCTTCAGCAATTTTCATGGGATCTGGGGAGATGGTCATAAAAGGATTGACATCTACTTGTAATCCACCCATGATTTCTTCAAACGATAGGAGAGTCACTTTCTGATGGCGGAGGTGGCTGCGGCAAAGGTTCAGCACAATCCCACAAAGCCAGGATTGGAAGTAATTCACCTTGCGTAGGCGATCTAGGGACAGGTAAGCCTGTAAAAAAGCTTCCTGCACCAAATCTTGAGCGGTGTCTGATTGAACGACCAGACTCCGGGCAAAGCGGAATGCAATCGGTTGATAGCGCTCGATGAGACAGCTAAAGGCCTGCTTATCTCCACAACGCGCTAAAGCCACAAGTTCAGCATCCGTTCTTTGAACCACCGTTTCTACCAACTGCTAAAGACCTGTTCATCTGTGAGTGGCGAAAACGGAGCAAAAGGTTACTTTTAAGGAGATTTCCGGAAAAGAATTTACCCTTGGTAGGGTGCTGTTAGCGAAGCGTAACGCACCGCAGTGCTGGTATTTTTGTTCCTGGAAATCTCCTAAGTTTTCAGGTACAGTCAGGTGCTCAGCTATGACAGGACACAACTATTTTAAGGAGGCGGTGTTGCTTAATACCGAGATGAACTGCCCCATAGTCTGTCCAATGCCTCTTAATTGTATCTTAAAGACATCTTAGAGACTGTTTCTTAGGTGAAATGTTAAGTTCCCTCCAAGA
>JAKSDM010001197.1 GCA_022360135.1 Pseudanabaenales cyanobacterium
GATTCTACGAGGTGAGTTCACTGGCGGGGACACTATTTTCGTAGATGTCGAAAATGAACGCCTGGCCTTCAAGCGGCTTCCGGCTGAATTGTGGACAACTTAGTTGTTTACCTTGTATAATTCAATCTAAATTTATATGCAATAAAGAGCCGGAAAATATCTCGACTCTTTATTTCTGTATATTTTCCTATCCAAACTGTCTCGATTACATTACAAGTCAGGAGGATCGCTTCTAGGCAAAACTTTTTCTGGCAGTCTCAGTACAGCTCAAAAAGGAGATTAGAGGCGCTTTTTGGTCCTCTATTAAGGCGGGTGAGTTGTTCTGGTTTGAATTGCGTGACTGGCAGAGAGTATAGAACGGCAATATTCGTTTGCAAAGTGCGTTTGATTGTCTGTTTTGGGGTGCGCTAAGTCATAATTCTTATAGATAGCGGACCTAGCTTAAAAGGGGCTTAGCCTCTTTGCGCTCCAGTAAAATAGTTGATTTTTGCTAGGTGGATTCCGCTTATGAGCGTTGTACATGAGTCTCTGACAAGAGCTTATACAAATGTCATGGAACTGCTAGTCGCTGAGGAAGTTGATAAGCAATTTGCTCAACTGCCAACGCGTGTGATGAAGTACGTTAAGCGTTTAGAGGTTGAAACCTATGCGCTAAATCGCTTGCCTTCCTTATATGCGTCTAGCGAGAAGGGTTGGCAATATCAATATGACAAGGCGAAACGGGAATTCAATCAACAGGTTTTTCATGCGGTGCGTCAAGCCTTTGCCGCCGTTCAGATCGATCCGATCCGATTATCAAAACCCTTACCGCTGAGTGAAGATAGCAAATCTCAAATTGCTTTACAAACTTTGAGGGAGATGCTGCAGCAACCGGATCTCTCCTGGGATATGGCTATCCGGAAAGTGGGACAAGTCCTCCACCCAGAGGAAACTGGGCAATCACAGTCCGATCATCCAGATCCGAAGGATAGCCGAAAAGTTTTCCGGCCTGGAACTTATGGCAGGGAGATCACTTGGCAGTCAAAAACTAACCCGCCTCGTCAGGAATGTGGGTGGGATGATGTTCGGTATCATCATTAGTGTGTCCTGAAACAGTTGTTGTTGCTATCATATCGATAGCAGCTGATTTTTCAAGTTAGGCCAAGTTTTTTCAGCCCCTGACGTAGACGCTGAGCCTCGTCAGGGTTATATGTTTGGTGTAGGTCGATGGCCCGTTCAAAAGCAACCCGGCTCTCGGGAAGTTTGCCCAGCTTAAACAGAGCAGCGCCAAGATTTTGATGAGCCTTTGCGTATTCTGGCTGTAAGCGAATGGCTTTTTGGTAAGCCGCGATCGCAGGTTCTAAATATCCCCGAGCCCGATGCGTAAGCCCCAAGTTGTAATGAGCAATTGCGAAATTAGGAGCAATTTTGGTGGCGGTCTCAAAGATAGCTATGGCCTCGTTTAGTTGACCTTGCAGCTTGAGTAATCCGCCCAGATTAATATAAGCGCCTAACTTAAGCTGAGGCAAGATGGGTTGCTGCATAGCCTTGAGGTAATGGGTGTTTGCCAGCTCCAACTGATTCAAGTGACGATAGGCAAGTCCCAGATGATAGTGGAGTTCATAAGTAGTCATAGCATCTGCCTGAGCAGCTTGAACACCCCGCGTAAGCAATTCCAGACCCTTTCGCCAGTTTCCCATCTGTCCATAAAGAGCGCCTAGTTTATTGCAGATGTAGGGATCATTGGGATGCTCTGCTAAGAAAGTCTCCATTATCATCTGAGCGCGATTGAATTTGTCTTGGGCGGCGATAGCCGACGGTTGATACCCCGTATGACAAATGCCTACTTTGGGTAAGGATATGACTTCCCAGGCGGGTTCTCGCTGGATTAACTTGGCTACACTATCATCTACCGTTTCATGATAAGGACGGCAGAACCGAATATCGGGATGATTGCGGAAAAGCCGAGAGACCAATGAGTAAGGCGATTGTCTGGCATTCACCTCCTGACGCACAAAACTAATCAGCAACAAATCATCTCCCGATATCCCCTCAATCTCATCACCCTGAAGAACTGGCTTGAGTAAGGGGATGATTCCTTCTGCTAAAGTCTCATCTCCATCTAGGACTAAAATCCAATCCCCCTTGGCATATTTCAACGACGCGTTGCGGGCAGCGGCAAAGTCGTTTTGCCAATCAAAGTGATGGACCTGCGCGCCTAACGTTTTGGCCACCTCAACCGTCCGATCAGTTGAGCCCGTATCCAGCACAATCATTTCGTCCACCCAGCCCTCAACACTGCTTAGACAGCGCGCCAGATTGGCTGCTTCATTTTTAACAATCATGCAAAGGCTTAGGATCATGATTTTTAGCGGTTAGGGGATCGTAGGGTGAGTAATGTTCAAAGTATATTTGGCTATTTTGGCTAGATATACTGCAAGCTCTCAGTATATCTATTACCCTGGCAATAGTAAGCTATGATAACAATCAAGTTTCTACAAGGATTTCCGGCTGTAAAAGGCGTGCTCACTACCCCTCTACTACCTAATATTGTGGTGCAGTATTGCATGGTCGTGAGGGGTATCGATTTTGCCGACTGCTGAACAAGCTATCAGGTGTGTAACCCTTTGCCAGTCCTTGACAAACACCTTTACTCCCATTTTCGTTGTCCGTATTGATGAACGAACAGGCAACCTATTCCTTTTGGCTGGAGATAAACATAGAAATAGAAATTTATCGCAATGGTCTTTGGAGATTCTTGTGATCAAGCCTAACTTTACTGTCATGAGCAAGGATGAGCTGAGGGCTTATGTCATCGCTCACCCTGATGATAAGGCTGCATTTCACGCCTTTGTTGACCGCTTTACAGCTGAAGCTCCTCCAGAGACTTTTGACATTCCAAACTCGATCGCTGAGATTGAAGAAGTTGACAGGTTAATTAGGCAGAAGCTGGCGCAACTGAAGGAAAGTTAGGAAATTTAGAAGCCGTTTCGTCCCCCGTTTCTGATCCAGACGCCAAACGACAGGTTTTAAAACTGCTTGTTGAGCGAATGCAGCAAAACCTAATCCCACTGAATGCTCCTCGATTCACGTGGGAAATGCTGCATGAACGCTGTTGATACTAACATCCTTATGTCAATGATCCCCGCGATCCAGTCAAGCAAGGCATAGCGGCGTCTCTAAAGCTGATTAGATTACTGAGGCGATCGCTTCCCATCCACTTCAATACATCCTTTCAGCCTCTAGCTTACATAATCTGTAAGATTATAGAGCGTATGTATTATTTGAATTTAATCCCTCAGCTCTCTGCTGTTTATGTCAGAGAGCTAAACTGAAACTTTGAATATATTCATCCAATATGAAGGAAGGATAGTAATTAGTGCGATTTTCGTCATCAACCAGATATCTTAAGGAAGGTTCTTTTTATCAAAGACGGCTTCACAGGCTTCTCTGGACAATCTGCTAGTTTACGTAAGTTAATGACTGAACGAATTAACTGGCTCCTAGATAAACATGACATTGTTCTAGCAGGTTTAGAAAAGAGCGGAGCCTTTGTAGACCATGCTCAATCGATTCAGCAGAGTTTAGAGCCTGGCAAGGTTCTCATCTTAAATGATGACTATATTTACCA
>JAKSDM010000458.1 GCA_022360135.1 Pseudanabaenales cyanobacterium
GATTGCTGGTGTCGTTTCTACGGCTATTCACTTCACGGATAACTATCTTTACATCGAGCAATATCCTCAACCCGATTGGATTACACCGTCCTCTGTTTACATTTCGTGGATCATTTGGACAGTGATCGGTCTAACGGGCTACGGGTTATATCGAAGTGGGCGATTTTGGCTAGCCTATTTATGTTTAGCAGGCTACTCATTTTGTGGTCTAGATAGTTTAGGGCATTACCTATATGGAGCGATGTCTGAGTTTACGCTGAAAATGCATTTCTTTATCGTGACGGACGGGTTGACAGGGTTAGCCATTTTAGGATTTACGCTTTGGTCGAGTTTAATTCTGCGGGAGCAGTTCAAACCATCTGGCAGTTAGTCAACGCCAGAATAGCTCGCCAAGACTGAAGACCTAAGGTGATTGCTTGAAAATAAAATTTCAGGTAATCGGTATGGTATGGGCGTGCGACCGTACGCCCATGCTGGCAGCTCAAATGGGTGTGTTTTTTCACAGAAATCGCTTAAATCCTTATAAAAAAATTATCGGGCTTACCGTATCCTTACGTAGATTGATGATAAATTTTCAGCGTAGAAAACCTGTAGTCCTCATGCGCTCCCCTATCTTCTCCAGTTCCGTTACTCTGCTGGTCGCCGTCATCCGCTTAAGTCAGCTTCACCGGCCCAAGCCGCTGCTTTTCTGTGGAATGAAGCAACCGATGGCGATTGATCCGACAATGGCCTGACCCCAATCCAATTGGGAGAGTCATTCTCAGCCCGCTAGCATCCGGCCCCCCAGTAGAGATAAACCATGGCTTTCGACTTATGCCGCGCTCGTCGTGAAACGCCTGGTTGCGACAATGTATTGCACTTCAACAATGCAGGCGCTGCTTTAATGCCTCACTGTGTTCTCGACGCAGTGATCAATCATCTGAATTTAGAGGCTCAGATTGGCGGCTATGAGGCTGCCGCTCAAACCCAGGACGCGGTTAATCGGGTCTATGCCGCCGCCGCCAGGCTGCTTGGCTGTGATGCAGCTGAAATCGCCATTATTGAGAACGCAACCCGCGCCTGGGACATGGCTTTCTATGCGATTCCGTTTAAACCGGGCGATCGCATTCTAACGGCGGTAGCAGAGTACGCCAGTAATTATATTGCCTTTCTGCAGGTCGCCCAGAGAACTGGCGCCATGGTTGAGGTGATTCCTAACGATGCATCTGGGCAGCTTTCCATTGAAGCGCTGCGAAACGCCATTGACGACCGAGTTAAACTGATCGCAATTACCCATGTACCATCGAATGGCGGATTGGTTAATCCGGCGGCGGCTGTGGGGAAGATTGCCCGTGATGCTGGCGTGCTTTACCTGCTGGATGCGTGTCAATCGGTGGGGCAAATGCCCATAGATGTGAATGTTATTGGCTGTGACATGCTCTCAGCCACTGGGCGTAAATACTTACGAGGACCCAGGGGGACCGGATTTCTCTATGTTCGACGCCACTGGATTGAGCAACTTGAGCCCCCCTTCCTCGATCTGCATGCAGCCGATTGGATCGCCGCCAATCAATATCAAATTCGTTCAGATGCTCGGCGGTTTGAGACTTGGGAGACAAACTACGCCGGTAAAATTGGGCTCGGGATGGCGATGGACTATGCCTATCAGTGGGGGCTTAATGCTATCCAGTCTCGGATTACCGACCTTGCCAGTCAACTGCGCCGCCAGCTCACCGCTCTGCCCAATGTAGTTGTGCATGATTTAGGGACAGAAAAGTGCGGCATCGTCACATTCACCGTGACCAGCAAGCCGTCTGATCAAATTAAACACGCCCTCTCCCTCGCTAACATTAACGTCTCAGTTTCTTCACTGTCGTATGCCCGCCTGGATATGGCAGTCCGAGGCAATCTAGATTTGGTTCGCGCCTCAGTGCATTACTACAACAGTGAGGCCGAAGTTGAACGGTTTTGCAAAACACTGGTCTCCGTTTGTTGATAACAGGATGTACACTTTTTGAGATGACGCCTGCTGTATCTGTAGATTCTATTCAACTGGTTCGAGGTCGTTGGGTCTTGACTGATGGCGGACTCCTCACCGAAGGGGCAGTAGCTATTCAGGGCGACACAATTCTGGAAGTGGGCGCCTGGGAAACCTTACACGCTCGTTATGTGGATGCAACAGTTCTAGGATCACGCCAATATGTGGTGTTGCCGGGTCTGATCAATGCTCATCACCACAGCAAGGGGACGCCGAATTCTTTGCTGGGGGTAGAGGATGATTTTTTAGAATTCTGGTTGTTTGCCAATAATGCGCTGCGATCGCAAGATCCCACCCTCAAAACTCTCCTGAGTGCCGCCTCCCTGCTCAAAAGCGGCGTCACCACTGTGCTCGATGTCGCCAGCATAGGGGGGACGGCTGCAGCTAGCAGACAAAATCTCCAAAGTCGTCTCAGTGCCTATGAGCAAGCAGGCTTGCGGGTGGCGCTGGCCCCCGGCGCCAGCTATGACAGCTTCCTGGTCCATGGCGCCGGACAAGATGCAGCGTTTTTAGCCAGCCTGCCAGAGGCGCTGCGGCGACAGGTTCAAACTCTGACACCGCCTCAACAAGAGCTTTCCTCAGCAGCATACCTGGAGATTGTCAGCGATGCGGTGCGGCAATATAAATCCCATCCCCATATCCAAGTTTGGTTTGGCCCACCCGGACCCCAGTGGGTCGGCGACGACCTGCTGCTAAAAATTGCAGCGCTGGCGGAAAGCTTAGACACTGGGATTCAAACCCATGCCTTGGAGTCATTTTATGAGAAGTTGATCGGGCCTCGCTGCTACGGCAAATCAGTCATTGCTCATTTGCATGCCTTGGGGGTGCTCAGTCCTCGGTTTTCCATCGCCCATGGGGTTTGGCTGAGCAAGCCAGACATTGAGGTCCTGGCGACAACGGGATCTTCTGTCAGTCATAATCCCAGTTCTAATCTGCGACTGCGGGCCGGGGTGGCTCCGCTCAATCAGCTGCTGGCAGCCGGGGTTACCGTCGGACTCGGTATGGATGGGACGACCCTCAATGATGACGAAGATATGTTCACTGAGATGCGATTGGCGGCGCGGTTGCATCGGACACCCCAGATTCAGGGACCAGCGCCCAGCTTGGAGAACATCTTTCACTTGGCCACGGCAGGTGGAGCTAAGCTGCTAAGGCGAGAACAATCTCTGGGCAAACTGGCGCCGGGTTATCGCGCCGATATAGTGCTGGTGAAGTGCGATCGCATCACTTGGCCTTGGGTGGCCCCAGAAGCCAATCCTTTGTCAGTGGTATTGATGCGGACTCGGGCCGCCGATGTCGACACGGTGCTGATCAATGGTCGGGTTGTACTCAAATCGGGCCAACCCACTGGATTTGACCTGCAAGCCTTGGGTGAAGACGTAGCGGCGCAACTCGCAGCTACACCGGATCGGGCCGCCTATCATAGCCTTGCCAAGGTGATGCGTCCTTATCTAGCGCAATGGTATGCAAAATGGCCGGTTCCTGAGTTGAATCCTTTCGCCGCATTTAATTCTCGCGAGTAGTCTAATGACAGATGTGCTGATTACGTAGACCTTTGCACGCCTCTGTCGTCGTTGTGTAGCACAGCTGGTTGAAGTCTGACAGCGCCCCGCTATGATTGGGAATTACAATTTTTTATAATAAAAAAAATTAAGAACGCCTTCCCGTCTGGGAAAGGCTACTATCCAATGGGAAAGACAACTATCCAATGGGGTAGTCCCAATATCCCAATGCCTCATTATCCCAATGCTGTAATATCGTTTTACCTTAGCCAAATTACAAACGCTCCTAACTAAAAGCACCTAGCAGGCAGGATTTCAAAATCTAAAATCTAAAATCCAAAATCCAAAATCAGTAGACTGCACCCAATATCCGCCTCAAAACAGGTCAGATTGTAATGGAGATTAAGCCCATGCAACAAGGACAAGAAAAGCCAGGGGAATCGTCTCGGCGCAGATTTCTGGGGCAAGCCCTGACAGCGGCTAGCGCCGCTATGGCGACTCCTCCACTACTCCATGCGGTTGAAGCCAGCAAACACCCAGAACCGCAACCCGCTGAGGGTTCCCCTATTCAAGGCGAGACTCAGATAACCCTCCAGATCAATGGCGAACCCCGAACGGTCACCCTTGAACCGCGTGTCACCCTCTTGGACGCCCTGCGTGAACGATTGGGACTGACGGGGAGCAAAAAAGGGTGCGATCACGGTCAGTGCGGCGCTTGTACAGTGCTGATTGACGGTGAACGGGTCTATTCTTGTCTGACCTTAGCGGTGATGCAAGTGGGCAAAGATATCACCACCATTGAAGGGTTGGCCAGAGGGGATGAACTGCATCCGGTGCAAGCTGCGTTCATTCAGAACGATGGTTTCCAATGCGGCTATTGCACCCCCGGACAGATTTGCGCCTCTGTGGCCCTGATGGCCGAAGTGAAGCGCGGTTGTGTCAGCGTCGTTACGCCTGACCTCAACCAGCCGCCCCAACTGGCTGAATTGTCCGAGGCTGAGATTAAAGAGCGTCTGAGTGGTAATCTTTGCCGTTGCAGCGCCTATAACGGCATCGTTGCAGCGGTGCAACAGTCAGTCGGCCAGTCTCCGCCCTCCCCAGCCGCCGCCATTATGGTGAATCAATCGGAGGAGGTGAGGGCATGAACAACTTTTCCTATGTTCGGGTCGCCTCGGTCGAGGACGCTGTCCAGCGGGCCGCCACTGATCAAGCCGCAATGTTCATTGCTGGCGGCACCAACCTGGTTGACCGGATGAAAGTCTTCCTGGATCAGCCGTCGCAGTTGATCGATATCTCTCGCCTGGAACTCAGTCGGATTGAACCGACCCGTGAAGGCGGTTTACAAATTGGGGCGCTAGTGACGAATACGGCGCTGGCGGATCATCCCACTGTTCGGCGTGACTATCCCATCCTGACTCGGGCGATTCTGGCGGGCGCTTCCCAGCAAATTCGCAACATGGCGACTGTGGGCGGCAACTTGATGCAGCGCACCCGCTGTCCCTATTATTACGACACCGTATTTGCCTGCAACAAGCGACAACCAGGGACCGATTGCGCAGCCGTCGCCGGAATCAATCGCATGCACGCCCTGTTTGGCGCCAGCAACCACTGTATCGCGGTTCATCCCTCCGATATGTGCGTGGCGCTGGCGGCGCTGGATGCGGTGGTCGCAGTCGAGGGTCCTCAGGGCAAGCGCCAACTGCCGTTTGTCGAGTTTCATCGTCTACCCGGCGAGACTCCACAGCATGACACCAACCTGGAACCGGGTGAACTGATTACAACCGTGACCTTGCCGCCAGCCTCATTCGCTAAATCTGGCGTTTATCTCAAGCTGCGGGATCGAGCTTCCTATTCATTCGCCTTGGTTTCTGTGGCGGCGGCGCTGGCGCTCTCGGACGGACAGATTCGCGAGGCCCGGCTAGCCATGGGCGGGGTCGCCCACAAACCCTGGCGCTCTACTGGGGCCGAACAGTTCTTGATAGGCAAATCGGCAGAGGAGGCCACCTTCCGCCAGGCCGCCGAGGTCGCCCTTGAGGGAGCCCAGCCCTTACCCCACAATGGGTATAAAGTCGAACTGACAAAACGCGCCGTCAGACGAGCCTTGACCGTTTCCGCTAAGGGAGGAGGTATAGTATGAGCCCTGTGATAGGAACTTCGGTAAGCCGCAAAGATGGACGGGCCAAAGTGACGGGAGCGGCGACTTACGCAGCGGAGCATGCGATCGCCGACCTGGTTCACGGCTATCTCGTCACCGCTAGCATCGCTAACGGGCGGATTAAAGCCATCGACACCCGCGCCGCCGAGAAGGCTGCTGGGGTGATCGCTGTCTTTACCCATAAAAATGCCCTGCCGGTGTTCACACCCTCCAACGATTTTGTCAGCTCAAAAATCTACGAGGCCCGTCTGCCCCTGTCCGATGATCGGATTCATTATGGCGGACAGATTATTGGACTAGTTGTGGCGGACACCTTTGAGCAAGCCCGATGCGCGGCCCATCTGGTCAAAGTTGACTATGTAGCGCAGACACCTCTGGTTGAGGCTAAAAATGCGATTTTCCGGGAAGCCCCGACCATGTTTGGCGAATCCTTTACCTTCGAGCAGGGAAACTTTGCCACAGGCGATTTGGC
>JAKSDM010001778.1 GCA_022360135.1 Pseudanabaenales cyanobacterium
ACGTTGCCGCCGGTCACCTTGGACTCAAACTGGAAGCCGCTGCCCGGTTCACCCGGTTCAATCACATAGTCGATCTTACCGTATTGACCGGAGCCGCCGGACTGTTTCTTGTGGGTGTAGCTATCTTCGAAACGCTTGGTGATGGACTCGCGGTAAGCAACCTGCGGCTTACCCACTTCTACTTCGATCCCGTGGGTGCGCTTGAGGATATCCACCTTGATATCCAGATGCAGTTCGCCCATTCCCTTGATAATGACTTCGCCGCTTTCCTGGTCAGTTTCAACCTGAAAAGATGGATCTTCCTGAACCATCTTACTCAAGGCCAGGCCCATTTTCTCAGAAGTCCCTTTTTTCTTCGGGGCTACGGCGATGGAGATCACCGGATCTGGGAAGATCATCGGCTCCAGCGTGGCCGGATTTTTCGGATCGCATAGGGTATGCCCCGTTTGAACATTCTTCATGCCGACGATAGCGATGATGTCTCCTGCTTGGGCCGAGTTGACTTCTTCCCGAGAATCGGCGTGCATCTCAACAATCCGGCTAACCCGCTCAGTTTTGCCAGTGGCGGTGTTAAGCACCGTGTCGCCTTTGGATAAGACGCCTGAATAGAGACGGGTGAAGGTGAGCGCGCCAAAGCGATCGTCCATAATCTTAAACGCCAGCGCCCGCAGGGGTTTCTCGGGATCAACATAGGCGAATCTGCCGGTTTCATTCCCTTCCATATCCACTTCTGGCTGCGGCTTCACCTCAGTCGGATTCGGCAAGTAGTCAACCACGGCGTCAAGCACCAGCTGTACGCCCTTATTTTTGAATGACGACCCGCAATAAGTTGGGAAGAAGGCAAGATCTCGGGTTCCTTTGCGGATGCACCGCTTCAGATCCTCAATGGCGAGCTCTTCCCCCTCCAGATATTTTTCCATTTGCTCGTCATCTTGCTCGACCGCCATCTCGATTAACTGCTCCCGATAGGTCTCGACATCATCAGCCATGTCGGCGGGAACGTCCTCAATCCTATAGTTCATTGGATCGCCAGAGTCGTCCCAAATCCATGCCTTGCGAGTTAGCAGATCGACTACCCCACGGAATTGATCTTCAACGCCAATGGGCAGCACCATCACCAGCGGCTTGGCGGCCAGTACATCTTCGACTTGCTTGACGACTCGATAGTAGTCGGCGCCCATGCGATCGAGCTTATTGACATAGATGATGCGAGCAACTTTGGATTCGTTTGCATAGCGCCAGTTGGTTTCAGACTGGGGTTCAACCCCACCTGAGCCGCAGAAAACGCCAATACCGCCGTCGAGCACCTTGAGGGAACGATAGACCTCAATGGTAAAGTCGACGTGGCCTGGGGTATCGATAATATTCAATTGGTGGTCATTCCAGAAACAGCTGGTGGCTGCCGACTGGATTGTAATGCCTCGCTCCTGTTCCTGTTCCATGAAGTCTGTCGTTGCAGCGCCTTCATGCACTTCACCGATTTTGTGGATCTTACCGGTGAGCTTCAGAATTCTTTCGGTTGTGGTCGTCTTGCCCGCGTCTACGTGAGCGAAGATGCCAATGTTTCGATAACGGGTGAGGTCTTTCATATCTGACTCTTTTGTTTAGGTGCTACAAACCGTTGGTGACTATCTTCAAGTGCTACTCAGGCTTCAAACGCTATTCAGGAGAATTTGATGTCGCCTTTGTAGCCAGCGTGGGCTAGATTTTGACCACATAAGACATTAAAAGCCTTTCCTGTCTTATGACGACAGTATCGATTATTAAACAATTGTAAATTATTTTGACAAATATCGGTAAGGTATAAAATTCTCGCCAATATTGCTGAAGGCTTCAAAAAGAGATCAAAGACTCGACAACATCTGATTCCTAAATATTGCCCAAGGTTTCCTAAAAAAATACCGCTACGCCTTATCTCCCCCCCATCCACCGAGCATTCTTGAAAACTCAAGTTTTTAACCCAAACCCGGTTTAGATACCTTAACCTTCCGTCTTATGCCTTCTAAGCTCTCCTGAGAGCCTGAGCCAGTTTCTCAACCCCAGTTTGAATTTGGGCTTCATCCAATTCACCATAGCCCAAAATAAACGCCCCTGGAGGGTTGGGATTGAGATAATGAG
>JAKSDM010000748.1 GCA_022360135.1 Pseudanabaenales cyanobacterium
ATAGGCCGAAGCTCCCTTTGCTAGGGTCGGTATCGCTGGTGGCGAGGTAGCCCTCGCGAATCCCGGCGTGCCGCTGAAAACCATGCCCCGAGAAATAGAACACGGCGGTCTGGGGAATGTTCTTGCCTTTGGGTTTGAACAGACGAATCAGCCCTTCTTCCAACGCCTGACTGGTAACGGCGGTGCGTGATCCGATCGCAGGCTTACCGGCCTGAATCACCTCTGGCATGCGGTGAACCCGAAACTCACCATGGACCTGCAGGCTATTCGCGATCGCCTCCGCATCTCTTGCCGGCGCCTTGAGCGCTGGCAAGGCCTGATAACGATTAATTCCAACAATAAGAGCATCCCGCGACATTATAGAAGCACCTAAAAAAAACGTAGAACAGTGGTTAAATAGACCTAACCGTAAAGATTTGAGATTAGTAAATTCTCTTTTGCGCCCACTGATCTTAAGCAACAATTTTTTCAATGGGATTCAAATTTTTCAGATGACTGATTTGAATCACAATTACTTTCAGTCACAACATAACTGGGCCTTTATCTGGCCAGAAGAGGGGTGATAGCCCTCATTAGGAAAAAGCCTGATAAGGGCCTATTGGATTGATTTTTTGTTTTTTGGCTATCGTCGGAAAGAACACTGAATCAGAGATTATTTAATGATATAGAGTCTTTAAAGAAAGATATTTAAAGATGCTTAGTTAAAAAAGCAAACCCGTAATTTCCGGAATGAAATTGAAGCTAATTGAGGCAAGAAAAGATAATTTGCCGTTCTCTACGTCAACTGGCTGATTTTTCCAGCCAGTTGGCTGATTAGGGAAAATAAGTTCTTATAGAGGGTTAGCGCCGACTCTGTTTCTCCCAAATGAGAAACCCAATTGCAGCCAATGATTTTTTGTAACCCTATCCCCAGCCTAAAGGCGCCTCCACAGTTCCGTAGGGACTTTCAGGAGTTACGCATTGACAAAAATGCTGAATTATGAGTTATAGCAATTCTCACCTGGGTTGAATACATCTCGTGAAGGCAGGGTGCGGGGTGTAGGGTGTAATGGCACTGAAATAAAAGTTTATAAATCGCTAAAAGCCCTGATATTCCGTAGGGTGGGCATTGCCTAGGGAGTTTACTTTGAGGCATTTTCGATGGTTGAAGTTCATGCATAATTCTGATCAGACTTGATAAGTCTCTGCTGAATGGGGCAGTTCACAATACAATAACCGTCCTATAA
>JAKSDM010000186.1 GCA_022360135.1 Pseudanabaenales cyanobacterium
AAACCCTTCCGCCAAATTGCTTAATCGGCATGAGTAATTAGCAATCGGCAATTTCACTCGGCTGACTTGGGGGGCAGAGGGTAGATGATTCTCACTCTGAGTATGATGGGTGTCATCATGGTAAAGGTCTAACGACCTTTACCATGATGCTTCCCCTGCCTGCCTACCCCGCCTCTTTACTCTTCAATCTTCTGGTCCAAATACCCCCGAGTGGCGAAGGGAATATCGATGATTTCTCCGGTGGTGTCGCCGACTTGAACTTTGAGGCCTTGACCGCCTGCTTTAGTGCGAATATAGGCTAGGCCGATATAGCCTTCAGCGGTTTCAGCGAGGCTGGTGAGTTTGCCGACTTTATTTTCCCCAATTGTGATAATCGCACCCGGAGCCGCGATCGCATCCAGTTTGATTCCCCAAAGCTGTTGCTTCACGCCTTGGTAAGTATTCAGGCGAGCGATGGTTTCTTGCCCAATATAGCAGCCTTTATCGAAGTTGAGGCTGCGCCACAATCCGGCCTCTAGAGGGTTATAGTCTGCGGTCAGTTCTTGGCCGGGCATAGGTCGGCCTTGCTCAATCCGCAACTGGCTCCAAACCCGTTCTCCTAGAGGGACAGCTCCGGCGGCGGTGAGGGTTTGCCAGAGCTTGGCCGCTTGCTCAGAGGGCGCAATCAGGGTGTAGCCGGGAATCATCAGGCCGCTGCCGACGGCTACCCTAATCTCCCCTTCTGCAAACGCTAAAGTCTGATGGTTGGCCTGGGGGCGTCCGAGCAACGCGGTCGCCCCCAATTTCTCCAGTAGGGCGTCACTCTCAGGTCCCAACACAGTAAAGGCGGCGGTTTCCTGGGTAATGTCGGCAAGATTGACTTGGTCGGCAAAGAAAATATACCGATCCATCCAGTCGATTAAGTTCTGTTGCAAAGTGGGAGAAGTTAACAACAGGACGGTGTCTTCACAAATGTAGGCGGTCACCAGATCAATTGTCCGTCCTGTAGAGGTTACAAAGACCGTATTGCATCCCTGCCCGGGCTTGAGTGTTTGAAAGTCGTTTGTGGTTTGGTTGTGCAAGAAGCGCAGACGATCAGCATCCGAAACCTGAATCCGCCCCCAGTGGGATCGATCGACCACAGCGATCGCCGTTCGAGCGGCTTTTAAGGCGGTGGCGTCATTCGAAAAGGTTAGGGGCGCAGCAGTTTCGGTGGTGTCAAAAATTGCGCCTGCGTTTGTTTGTAGGGTCTTCAACGCCTGGATCATGGCTTTTGGCTTACTCATGAGTGATATTGAGGATTTTAACGATTTGTGGACCCCTTCCGTGAATGATTGAGACTCCTGAAAGTAGAGATAAGGTAGGAAAAAGAAGACTAATAGGAAAGGCGTGTCATGAATTGGGTAGGTTGGCCGATATCTGGGGTTTTGTTTTTCTTGTCCGTAACGGTTGGTGCGTGGGCGATCGCACCGCCAACAGCAACCTTATCTGAGGACCCATCAACGGCTGAGGGGGGAAGCGAAGTCGCCCAGACCAGACAACCCTCAGGGAGGCGTCCGGAGATCGATGCAGAAACCCTGATTTCACAAACAACCCGACAGCTCAGCCGGACGGAGGCGCCTCACCAGCGAATTGAGTTAATCGATCGAGTGGTGGCTGGGAGCGATTTCGCCCGATTTCGCGATCATCTGCAGCGGGCCATTCGCAATCGAGACACCGAGTTTGTCCAATCAATTCTGCCGCCTGAGGGGATTAGGCTAGGTTTTGAAACGCTCTTCCCGCTTGCCGAATTGCAACTAGAACAGTCGGATGGCTGGTTCTGGAAACTGTTAGAAAAAATGATGCGCCTCGACAGTTGTGAGTTGGAGGACTACCCCGGCAGCATTCCCGACGCCGCTGTCTGGGCCTGTCCCAATGTCGCCAATACTTTCTATCGCCAGAATCCTCCCCCCCTGCCGATGACGGAGATGGACAATGAGTCCAGTCCTGTCGTTGTGATTGGACAAGGCGTCAATGTCCGCATCCAGCCCAGGGTAGGAACCCCTATTGTCGGGGTTTTATATAACGAGGTTGTGACGTTTGATCAAATCACCTGGAATCAACAGGAACGGCAGATACAGCGCACCCTTTCAGACCCGATGACGGGCTGGACTCCAGTGATTCTGCCCAATCAAGCGCAGGGATACGTCTATAACCGTTATGCTTACAAACTCCCTGATCCTCGCGCCCTGTTTGAAAATATCAATGGGCAATGGAGATTGTTCCACATTGTGATGGGCGCATTGTGATGGGCGCATTGTGATCGGAGAGTAGGGCATAGGCTATCCTTACTGCCTAAATATTTATCTATTTGTCACTTTAAGGAGCCGCCCAGAAGCTTTGAACCAAAGTTTTTGGGCGGTTCCTCTTGAGGCTGACCTAACTCATTTAGGGGTCAAAGGATGTTAGACCAAGGCAGGGCTGACGATTGGTCGGTGAGTATTGGTCAATTGAAGAGCGTCAAGGCTCTGTAAAGAGGTCTTTAGAGGAGTGTCAATAACCACATTGACGCTCGGATCAGTGCTGCCGAGGTTGTTATAGGATGGGGCATTACCGAGATTGACAGCATCCTGCATACTCGCTATGGGGCGGTTAAGCTCATCAGTAGTTGGCTGACCCCCCAGGGCGACGCTGGCAGCTCCAACATTGGTCAGAGAATCCACCTTGGCGTTGGCGGCCATATTGCCAGTCAATAGCTCTGTCGCTGCCTGGGTAATTAATGAATCAGGACTATTGCTGTTAAGGTCCGCCGAGGCTTCCCAAAAGAACATGCCACGCAATCCCTGGTCCTTAATGTAGTCAAGTTTATGACCCAGCGACTGGGTATCTTCATAGGTGCTGAAGATGCCCTCCTTGGCGTTATAGAGGTAAGGAACTTTGGCTTGATTATCCCAGTAGCGCTGATAGGAGGGGTCTGTTTGCAACTTGTTATACAAATCCTTGTAGTCATAGTTGCCAGCCTCCCAGGTTCCAGTCGCTGCGCCGCTAGCGGATTGATACAAACCGTTAGCAGTCGGGTTAACCCCCTTCCAGGCGCGACCATATAGGGGCGCGCCTAGCACCAGCTCATCAGGGGCTACGCCAGCGTTGAGATAACCCTGAATTGTCTGGTCAATGGTGTAGGTATCACCTGGTTGACCATAGAGAGCAGCTTGATGGTTGGTTGTACTCTCCCAAGCCCCGTGATAGTCATAGGTCATGACATTGATGAAGTCGGTGTACTTGGCTATTTCCTTAAGTTCAAGGTTGGCCATCTTGTCATCGCCAGCAGGTGCGGCGATGGATAACTGATAATCACGACCGTCTTTAGCTTCCTGAATCTGGATCTGCTCATCTAGCTCCTGCAGTAGCAGTGTGAAGTTGTGCTTGTCTTCCGGGCGATTTATGTTGCCAGCCTGGCCGCCTCCCACTGGGTATTCCCAATCGATATCGATACCGTCAAACCCATACTGGGTGATGAAATCCACAGCAGACTTAGCGAACTTCTGCCGAGACGCATCGGTCAAGGCGACATCGGAAAATTCACTCGATAGCGTCCAACCACCGATGGAAATCATATTATGCAGATCGGGATTCACCGCCTTGAGCTGATTGAGCGCTTCAAAGTTACCGGCATAGGGCTTTTGGGTGTTCCAGTCACCATCAATACGACGGTCAGTCGCAGCCCAGGAATCAAAGACACCGACGGTTCCATCCGGGTTGATTTTGGCAAAGCCGTAGAACAGGTGGGTCAGCTTGTCAGCCGGAACATCAGCCACCTCGAAGTTACGATCATAAATTCCCCACTCAGGATAATAGGCGCCTACTATCGGGTCTCTATTGGAGCCGCCGCCTGGAACCGGTAATGGTGTAGGACTGGGGGTTGGAATCGGAGTCGGGTCTGGAAGTGGAGCCGGATTTGGAATCGGAGTTGGATCTGGGGTTGGGGTTGGAATCGGATTAACGCTGCCTGTGTTGCCAATCAGTGGGAAATCGCCAACCACGCCTTGAATATTGCTCGCCATCAGCTCAGAGGCGGCCACGCCTTTTAGGGTGATGGTCTGGTTATTCAGGTCGCTCAAATCGATGACGGCGTTGCCATTAGCGTCATCATAGATGTTGAAGCGACTATAGTCGGTCCAAAAACCCTGGAGATTGACGACATCCTGAGACACATCAAAGTTCTCAATGACAGCTTGTTTGCCCCAATCCCAAGTAAAGTCGAAGACATCCTGCTGTCCATCTGTTCCCTGGTAGCGATCGCCATTGCGGGTGACTGGCGGTGATGACAGATCTGGACTGGGAGTGGGAGCAGGAACAGGAGCAGGAATGGGCGTAGGGTCGATGGGCGTAAGGTCGATGGGCACAGTAGGGTCAATGGGAACAGTAGGGTCGATGGGCGGGGATGGATTGCCGACGCCGCCTAGAGCCAGGTCAATGGGTTTCTGATAGTACTCTTGAATTTGACTAATCCACCAACCGCCATCGGTCGGAGGCGAACCGACGCCATCCGTGCTGACGCCAACACCAGCCCCGAATAGGATTGACGTAATTCCAGCATCT
>JAKSDM010000074.1 GCA_022360135.1 Pseudanabaenales cyanobacterium
AATTGATTTGCGCGACCATTCAGCTGTCGGTAGGTGAGTTGCTCGCCTTCAAATATAACGGCGATCGCATCCGGTGTTTGTTCAACTTGAGCCTCCACCAGTTGATGCAGACAACCCGCTTGAGGATACGCCGCCCCGGTGTCATTCCACCCCACAAGCTGTCGATATCGTTCCGCCTCAGTCAGCAGAGGCAAGGTCGAGATGGGCTGTTGAGGATCGTCAATGATCCCAGTTAGTAAAATTTGGAAATGGTTCGCCATCCGAACGATTGTGGCGGCGTCGAATAAATCGGAGTTGTACTGCCAAGAGGTGGAGAGCTGTCCCTCCACCGCCGCCATCATCAGCGTCAAATCGAACTGAGCCGCCCGCTGTTCTAGCGCCACAGACTCCAACGCCAACTCACCCAGTTCTAAACGGATTCCCCCCTCTCCTAAAGCCAAAGGAGCCAGACTTTCTCCCCCAGGCGCGGGCAATGTTTGCAAAACGAACATGACTTGAAACAGGGGCGGCCGACTGGCGTCTCGAACCGGCTGAAGTCGCTCCACTAGTTGAGCAAACGGAAAATCCTGATGGGCCAAGGCCGCTTGCACCGTTTGGCGAACTTGAGTCAAAAAATTCTCAAAGGTAGGATTGCCAGATAGGTCGGCTCGCAATACTATCGGATTCACCAAATAACCGACTAATCGGGTGAACTCCGACCGAGTTCTGCTGGCTGTGGGAGAGCCTACCCAAATATCTACTTGTCCGCTGTAGCGGTAAAGCAATACCTGAAACGCTGCTAACAAGGTTGTATACAGAGTTGTTCCACAGGCGCGGCTGAACGCCTTGAGTTGCTGAGTCAATGCCGCGCTTAGCTGGCAAGCATGAGAAGCGCCTTGATAAGTTTGAACTGGAGGTCGAGGGCGATCGAGGGGTAAATTCAGCGCCGGTATTTCTCCTGCCAGTTGCTGTTTCCAGTAAGCCCACAAGCGTTCTCCTGCTGGGCTAGTCAACATCGCTTTTTGCCAGCGCACATAGTCGGCATACTGTAATGTGACAGGCGCAAGCTTGGCCTGAGTCCCATTTAGTTCGGCTTGATAAAGTATCCCCAACTCCTGCGCCAGTAACGCCAGCGACCAAAAGTCAGCGCCGATGTGGTGCATGACGAGTAAGAGTGTATGATCCTGCGCCGATCGGGTAAATAAGCTGACTCGCAGCGCCGACGCCTGGGCCAAATTGAAGGGACGATTGGCGTCTTCGGTGAGGCGATCGCGTAAAGCCGCTTCACTCCAATTTGCAACCTCTTCCTGCTGAAAGAACAGGTCAACGTGTTTATAAACCTGCTGCATGGCTTCTCCGCTGACATTTGTAAACCGAGTTCGCAGAGCAGCATGACGGTTCACTAACGTTTGAAACGCCCGCCGTAAGGCAGGAATATTGAGTGGGGAACGAATCCGGACAGCGCCAACAATGTTATACGCTGAGCTTTGCGGTGACAGGTGTTGCAAGAACCACAATGCTTGTTGACCATAAGAGAGTGGGTATTTGGCATCGCTCTCTTCAGGTAGAGTGGGGATATGAAGATGGGCCTGAGATGTCGTGAATTGGGTTAGGATATCGGTTGTCAATTGAGCCAGCGTGGTAGAGTCTTGAAATAAGGTCGTAAGCGGTAAAGTCACGCCTAAGTTCGTTTCAAAGGTGTGTTTCAGCTCAACCACCCTTAAGGAATCCAACCCTAGCGTGTTCAAAGGCTGCTGTAAACTGACCTGAGAACGCGGTAGGTTCAGGAGCGTCATAACTTGATTTTGAAGAAATGACGCTAGTACAGTTTGACGATGTTCGGGGGGCGTCGCTTGCAACATGTCATGGGTCAGTCTAGCGTCACCTTCGGCGATGTTGAGATCTGCCGAAATACTGCTGCCGACGATCGCCAAACCGCCATCCAAAAATCCAGCCCGACAGGCATGCCGTTGAATCTTACCGCTAGATGTCTTCGGAATACTACCTGTCTTGAGGAGTAAAACCGCATACGCTTGCAGTTCATGCTGTTCAGTCACGGCTTGGCGGATTGCTCCAATCACCTGATCAAGATTTATCCGCCGTAAGGCTGAACGTTCTAACTCCTGCACAACCACCAGCTGCTCTGAGTCATTCATGTCTACAGAAAAAGCGGCGCCACACCCTGATCTCAAGGCTGGATGACTTTGCTCTACTGTTAATTCAATGTCTTGAGGATAATGATTACGACCTCGAATAATAATCAAATCTTTGAGACGTCCGGTGACAAATAACTCACCCTCTTTCAAAAAACCCAAGTCGCCAGTGCGCAGAAAGGGGCCTTCGCCTGTGTCTGCTAAGTAAGCTTTGAAGACTGTTTCGGTGGCTTTGGGTTGCCGCCAATAGCCCTGAGCGATACTTTCACCTGCAACCCAGATTTCGCCGATTTCATCCTCAGCACAGCGAGTCAATCGTTCAGGATGCACAATCACAATTTGCAAATTAGAGAGGGGGCGCCCAGAACTCACAAGCGGATATCGCTCCTCTCCTGCCTGCAGAGCTGGAATCACTTTGTTCTGTGCAAATGAATTTTTTTGAAATGTTTGAAGTACAGGTGGAGCTGCCTTACGACCGCCCGAAACAATCAGGGTGGTCTCCGCCATTCCATAGCACGGGTAAAAGGCTTCGCGACGAAAGCCACAGGGTTCAAAAGCCGCTGCAAACCGCTCTAGAGTTTCGTGGCGAATGGGTTCAGACCCATTAAATGCAACAGTCCATCGGCTCAAATCAAGCGTTTCTCGCTGTTGGGCGTTAACTCGCCGAACACAAAGATCGTAAGCAAAATTGGGTCCACCACTAGTTGTTGCCTGGTAACGAGAAATCGCCTGTAGCCAGCGGTAGGGCTTTTGCAAAAAAGCGACTGGCGCCATCAGAATGCAAGGAGCACCTACATATAGAGGCTGAAGTACATTTCCAATTAGCCCCATGTCGTGGTATAGCGGTAACCAACCCACCACTCGCGTAGATTGCGGTTGATGCTCAAAGGCGCACCGAATCAACCGTTCATTGTGCATCAGATTAGCGTGGCTGACCATAACGCCTTTCGGCGTAGCCGTAGAACCTGATGTGTATTGAAGAAATGCCAAAGTGTCCCGAGTTATCAGCGGTTCTTGCCAGTCGTCTTCCATCCCGACCGCAGTCTCATCCGTAGCAATCCAGGGGGTTGACTTTAGTTCTGGGCTATCGGTGAGCCAGCGCTCCAGATTAGATAACAGTGATGTCGTTGTCAGCACAAGCGTCACTTGGGCGTCTGCCGCAATACTCTGAAGTCGGAGCATCGAGCGATTGAACTGGGGGGGATATGCAGGCGTAGCCGTGACCCCAGCGTACAAACAGCCAAAAAATGCGGCGATATAGTCTAGTCCGGGTGAGTACAGTAACAGCGCCCGCGCTCCCATTGTTTCGTAATGTTGAAGCAACGCCGCGATCGCCCGTGCTTGACGATCTAACTCCTCATAGGTCAACCACTGCTCCTCTACTTCGCCATCCAGTAAAAATGTATATGCCTGCTGTTCAGGCTGGTTGAATGCTCTCCAGCGTAAAAGTTCAACCAATGTAGAAAACTCATCTTGCAAAAGGGGGCTATTCATAACTCTTAATAAACTGATTTAAGTCTTGATGTAACTGCTTCAGACATGTGGCTTGAGAACAGTCGTCTAGTCGCCCAAAAACCAATCAAGTGAGTAAAGAATCGTCACGCATTCACTCAACTGAGGACATTCATGTGCTTTAAAGAGGAACTCATCCGTTGCTCTCAAAGACTTCTTGCGGGCTCAAAAGTCAATGCAGTTTAACTTAGCCAAACTACAGACTTAGTGAGTTGTGGAACAGAGAAACTAATGATTGTGGCTGTGTTGGAATGTTTGTAATCATCCGCACTAAAGAACTTTAGAGAGGCGAGGAAATATATTTCAGGCAATCTAGGCGAGTAACTTTGGCTTTAACTTCAGCGCTAACTTAGATACCTTTATGCAAGGAACACAGCCTAATATCATCTAGCAGGCTGCAACCTGCGTCAAAAGACACGCTGTCAAACTTATATGTGATGACGATGGAAACGATCTCAAATCGAAACAGAAACCGATGCAGGAGCTAAATCAACTTCAGAGCGGCTTGGTGATTATCGGCTCCTTCTTTCAGTCATAGGAGAAGGGGGAACCCAGTTTGATCCCCAATCCAACGCCAGCTGCGATCGTCAGCAGCGACGCTGATAGGGTGACAATTCAAGTGTAAAGGTTCGTTACGGCGTCGCATTTACCAACAATTTCTCCAGTGATTGTTCATTATTGGTATCAGTTGCCGGTATTGTTTTTGAGCAGGGCTATTTCATTTTCAATAAACCTATGATTTGCTAGGGTAGTGCTCTGTAGGTGCATTTTTGAAACCGGATGATTTTACCTCCCCAAGAACGTCGAAAGCTTAAACTTAGTGCAGAGCAATCCCATTCTGAGAAG
>JAKSDM010000439.1 GCA_022360135.1 Pseudanabaenales cyanobacterium
GCGCTTATGAACGACAGGAATGGGCCGATGTGGATCTGGCTCGGTTCTTGGATTCCGTTGCCGACCAGGATCTGACCGAATCCATCCAACATGAAATCATTCGGGTGATCGGCGCTGCCGATTCGCTGCCTGCTAGAAAAGGACGCATTGATAACGGGAATAGCAATGGCCAAGGCTCTGGCATTGATAATGGGAAGCCGTCCGCCAACGGTGCGGTTCAAGCCGCAATCTTAACCAAGGCGGCGCCCGGAGAATCAGATCCCGTGCGCGCAGGCATTTTGGCCAGTATCAAGAAGACGCTGAAGATTCCGGAGAGCGAATTGGATTGGAGCCATCCGCTCCAGGATTATGGATTAGACTCGATCATCGCCATGCAACTAGCCACCACGCTGGAAAAGCATTTGAAACGTCCAGTGCAGCCCCGATGGCTGATCGAGCATCCGACGCTGAATCTATTGATGGAAAAGCTGAACAGGGACGTGAAAGACGACCGAGCAAATTAATTGCGCGGCAGACGGGCAACCGGTTTTAAAAGGGAAGAAGCAAACCGTCTGGTTCGAACGATTGTGACGATCAGGACGAAGCCAAGCAGATACCAGGCATATTGGTGGATGGGTGGAACCGAATCGAGCCAATAGGTGAACCAGTAGTCTGCCGGGTGAAAAGAGCCCACGATAGCGTGATGGTGCTGATAGAGATAGATCCAAGCAAGAAGAATCAGAACAAGCCACATGGCGAGGGCGATGCTTTGGAACACTATGGCCGCCAGGCGAGATTCGAGCGAGACTTGCCCTTCAAACTGAAACGCCTGTCTGGTCAGCACAGGCGTCAGTAGTTCGTAAAGGCCACTTATTTTTTGCATCATGTCCGGTGGTTGTTGCATTTGTTTGCACTTCATCCGGCAGATTTTCCCTTTCATGTACATCTGCATTTCAACCACAAAGTCGAACTGGGGATTCAGAATGCTAATGTTTTGGTCTAGTGTGTCGAAGGTGCGTCTCATCTTGAGGTACTGCCAATTTACGCCGATTTTGAAATCGGCCATGACTTGGCCTAGGTCGGCTGAAGAACTGCCAATAGACTTTTGGTAGTAGGGCAGGTTCTTGATCGCGCTACGGGCTGCCTGTTTGTTCAGGACTCGGATGATTCGTGTTTTCACTTTCACCAGGTCCACCTCCGCGGGAAGCTGGCCCATGATGATTAACAACAGATCGGCTGCTTTGTCAAAGGCTCCTTCGGCCATAGCTAGGAAATACTGATCGTACTGGGCGGCGAACTTCGGATCGAGCCTGCCGACGTTGCCAAAATCGATCAAAGCGAACTTGCTGTCCCTTAGAAGAATGATGTTGCCTGAATGCAGATCGCCATGAAAGAGCAAGTCTTCAAAAAGTTGCCTGAACGAACTCTGTAGAAGTCCCCGGACGACTTTACGGGGATCGATGTTATTTTCCGCAAGCCAGTTCCTCGCCCTTTCCGGATCGTCCCTTAAGACGGTGTTGAAGTCGCTGATGAACACACCGTCAATGAATTCCATGACGAGAACGCGGCTGGTGTTGAATTCCAGGTAGACATCGGGAACATAGACGTCGTGATCGGCGAGTATTTTCTTGAGCCTGATCATGTTGCTCGCCTCCTGCCGGTAATCCATCTCCTCGTCCATCGTCGCCTGGATTTCCTGAAGCATTTCATCCAATTTCAAATACTGCATGGCCTCGAATTGCCGCAGAAAGTTAAATGCCAAGTTCAGCAAGTTGAAGTCATAGCGAAAATATTCGGCCACGTAGGGGCGTTGAACTTTGATCACCACCCAGTCGCCTTCCTTTTTGCGTCTCGCCTTGTGCACCTGGGAAAGTGAGGCGGCGGCAAATGGTTCAGGTTCGAAATCATCGAAAACTTCTCCAATGGGGTGGCCCAATTGCTCCTCAATGATCTTCATCGAAAGTTGGGGTGAAAACATCATGGCCCGATCTTGCAGTTTCGCCAGTTCCCTACAGAATTCCAGTGAAAACAAATCGGTGCGCATGGCCAATACTTGCCCCAGTTTGATCCACATGCCGCCTAAGCGCTCCAGAAATTCGCGAACCCTGGACGCCCTGACCTCCGGCTTCGGACCCCGCGAAACTCTGTCGCGAGCAAAATCGAACAACAACAGCGACAGCCGACCTAAGATCCAGAAGATCCGCCAAAATCGCGGCTTGCCCACCGGCACTTCCGGCAACGCCTTTTTCTCCGACGGCTGTAGCAATGGCGTTGTATATTGGCTTTTCTTCAGCATGGCGGCATTCTTAGGCCCAAATATCTCACAAGATTTAAAGGAAGGGAGTTGCAGAAACAGTAAAACTTATATTTAGCAAGGACTTCAGTTGTTTCAGATTAGGGCTCCCATTAAAACAGAGTGTATCTCAAGTCAGACAACCCCTATCTTAAAAAATGGCGAGACTTTATTTCCTAAATA
>JAKSDM010000741.1 GCA_022360135.1 Pseudanabaenales cyanobacterium
CCTTTACCGCCTCAATTAAACAGCTATTGGAGCTGCGTCGATGGTCTGGCTGGATTACCCCTGCCAGTGGAGCATTATTGCTAGGTTTTGGGGTGTTCTCTTTGCTATTTCGGTTCTTTCCGTCGGGAACCTTCTAATGACTTCAGATACCTCATTTTTGTCCAATCTATCCTATTGGTGGAAAGCGCCGCAGCGTTATTATCGCCAAGAATTGCTACCGTTGTTGACTGATTTGCGGTTGGCGATCGCGCTCCTGCTGACTATCGCTATTTTCAGTATTACGGGTACGGTGATTGAGCAGGGACAATCCCTCGCGTTTTACCAGGAAAATTATCCAGAAACTCCTGCCCTTTTTGGCTTCTTGACTTGGAAACTGTTGCTGATTGTGGGGCTTGATCATGTTTATCGGACTTGGTGGTTTCTGGCGTTGTTAATTCTCTTTGGGGCTAGCCTCACTGCCTGTACCTTTACCCGTCAGTTTCCGGCCCTAAGTGCAGCCCGTCGGTGGAAATTCTACACTCAACCCCGCCAGTTTCAGAAACTCGCCCTCAGTGCAGAATTCCCCAAAAAGACTTTGGAGCAGCTCAAACCATTCCTGAGCGAGAAACGTTATCAGTTGTTTCAAGAGGGTTCCGCTCTCTATGCCCGGAAAGGGCTGGTGGGCAAAATGGGGCCAATTTTAGTCCATGCCAGCATGCTGATTATCCTGCTGGGAGCGATCTTGGGCTCTATGATGGGGTTTTCTGCTCAAGAGATGGCCCCCAGTGGCGAAACCTTTCGGATCGCCAATATCTTTAATGCGGGTCCCTGGGCGGCGGCCCAAATTCCTCAAGATTGGTCAGTGCGGGTCAATCGCTTCTGGATTGACTACACCCCTGAAGGGGGGATTGATCAGTTTTACTCGGATCTCTCAGTGCTTGATCAGGCAGGGAAAGAGGTCAAACAGAAGACTATTTGGGTAAATCAGCCTTTGCGCTATCAAGGAGTGACGCTGTATCAGGCGGACTGGGCGATCGCAGCGGTGCGGGTGCGGATTAACCAAAGTCCAGTGCTGCAATTACCAATGGCTCTGCTCGATACGCAGGGAGGCGGTCGATTCTGGGGAACTTGGGCCCCCACGAAACCGGACTTTAGTGATGGCGTTTCCTTGATTGCTCAGGATTTGCAGGGAACCTTGCTGGTTTACGACAATAGCGGCAATCTGGTGTCTACTGTGCGAGCCGGAATGGCCACTGAAGTCAATGGGGTAACCTTGGCGGTGGATCAGGTGATCGGCAGTACGGGCCTACAAATCAAGGCGGATCCGGGTATCCCCATCGTTTATCTAGGGTTTGGCCTGCTCATGCTGGGGGTGCTCATGAGCTATGTCTCCCATTCCCAGGTTTGGGCGTTGGAGATCGAGGGTCAGTTGTATGTCGGCGGCAGAACCAATCGGGCTCAGGTAACCTTTGAGCAAGAATTGATTGGCGTACTGGATCAGCTTGAGTCGTCTTC
>JAKSDM010001438.1 GCA_022360135.1 Pseudanabaenales cyanobacterium
ATGTCATCGATATACCACTTGTTGAGGGAGAGCAAGTAGAGCGGCCTGATTTGAGTTGAGATCGCAGCGGGATTAATTTGACGTCTGATATACATCAGATAGGCAAGGGTAATGCCCAGCATTGCAATCCCGACAGAAGCCCCCGCCATGATCAGGAATTCGGCCCAGTCAAAATCCGCCATTCCTGCCGACAAACCAGGCATGACTTCGCCTGTGGGATGAATGAACGCTTCAAAGTAGTTGGCGAAAGGCGTTCCAATCAACCCAATTAGCAACGAAGGCGCCGCCAGGATCAATAACGGCAGGGTCATGACTAGGGGTGATTCATGGGGAAATTCACTGTGAGCAGCGTGATCCGCATCGTGTGATTCCCTGTCGTAATCAAACTTAATCGTCAATTCCTGTGAATTCATAGCGCCTGGCCCAAAAGCCAACCCTAAATTTTGCAGGCTCTCGGTTTGAAGTTGCTGGCGAACATCAGCATCATGGCCTCGGAATTCCCCTTCAAAGGTTGAAAAATACATGCGGAACATATAGAAAGCCGTAATCCCCGCCGTCAGCCAACCCACAACCCACAATGCCGGATTGACCGTGAAGGCGGAACCAAGGATCTCATCTTTAGACCAAAACCCAGCAAAGGGGGGAATACCCGAGATCGCCAGCGTGCCAATCAAAAATGTCACGGCTGTCGCTGGCATATATTTTCTCAGCCCGCCCATCAAGCGCATATCTTGCGCCAGCACCGGATCATGACCCACCACTGCTTCCATACCGTGGATGACCGAACCCGATCCCAAAAACAGCATGGCTTTGAAGTAGGCGTGAGTCATCAGATGAAACAGTCCAGCCCCATAGGCGCCGACCCCTAGGGCCATGATCATATAGCCTAGCTGGGACATAGTGGAGTAGGCCAGCCCTTTTTTGATGTCATTTTGAGTGATCGCGATCGTCGCCCCCAGAAAAGCAGTGAGCGCCCCAGTCCAAGCGATTACACTCATCGCTATAGGCAGTCCCTCAAAGACTGGAAAGATTCGAGCAATCAAGAAAACGCCAGCGGCCACCATTGTAGCGGCATGGATCAAAGCGGAGATCGGCGTCGGTCCTTCCATCGCATCCGGCAACCAGACGTGAAGAGGAAACTGGGCGGACTTAGCGACTGGCCCCAAAAAGATCAAAATGGCGCAGAGTGAGGCTAAAGCACTGCTCAATGAACCCGATTGAACTAGCTCTTGGAGGCGATCGCCCATAACGTCAAACTCAAAACTTTGGGTCACTGCATAGAGCGCTAGAATCCCCAGCAGCATGCCAAAGTCACCCACTCGATTGGTCACAAACGCTTTTTGACAAGCATCCGCTGCTGCCTTGCGCTCATACCAGAAACCAATCAGCAGGTAAGAACACATACCGACGAGTTCCCAGAAAATATAGATCTGCACCATATTAGGACTGACTACAAGTCCCAACATGGAAGAGCTAAATAGACTCAGATAGGCGTAGAAACGAACATAGCCTGGATCGTGAGCCATATAACCATCAGTGTAGACCATCACTAGAAACGCAACAGTCGTCACAATCACCAACATTAGGGCTGCTAAATGGTCGATGGCGTACCCCATCTTGAGGTGAAAGCTACCTGCACTGGCCCACTCCAACAGAGCAGTATAGGGTTCGTGTCCATGTCCCTGACTCCATAACAGAGCAAACGAGAGAACCATCGTTGCTCCAACTAAAAATACCAACAATCCCGCGATCGGTTTCCGAAATCGGTAAGTCGTTTCACCAAATAACAGCAACCCAATGCCGGTGAGCGCTGCGCCTACCAACGGCAAGACTGGGATCAACCAGGCATACTGATATATCGGTTCCATCATTCGCGTTTACTCTAGTTTTGTTTGTTCAAATTCAGCCCCAATTTGATTAATCGTCAGGATCAGGAAGCTGATGAGAGCCATCTCCTATGCTGTTAACCCAGGTCAGGGATTAGCATAAAAAAGTCCTAGGATGAAGACTATGGATGGGTAGATGGGAGGTATTTAGCGGCGGCTCCCTAGGATGGATTAATCATCCATTTCTTTCAAAGTCGCTACTGTTGTAGGCGATATCTGAGTCAGGGTTCGGAAAATCCAGTACTTAAACACAGTATCCATGACAACTGGAATTGTGGCGATGAACAGCGAGATCATGCTGGCATTCGCCACAATGCCTAGATGACCAGCTACACTTTCCAGCAAAACCTCCCAACCATGGGGTGAGTGGAAACCCACAATCATGTCGGGAATCAAGATAATAATAAATGCCTTGGCGCTGTCACTAAGACTAGCCGTGACACCCGATAAAAATTCCTTTAAGGTGTCAAGGGCTTCTCTACCCAATAAAAAGGTGATCGTAAAGGTCGCCAGGGCAATTAGATCAGCAAAAACATTGCTAACCGCATTATTACTTTTTGCTAGAGATTCTTCAGCCAGCTCAGCCGCCTTTTCTTTTACCAGCTCTTCTTTCTCTTCCTCTGAAAGCGGAGGAGCTGATGTAATCAGAGCCTCAAATTTGAGCGTCTCCTCAAAACTTTGCAGTTCCTTGAACGCTTCTTCTTTGATTTCTGCGTTGAGAAAAACATGAGCAGGCGCTGCACCTCGTACATGCCCTACGATAGGACCCACTATGAGATGTTTTGACAGCTGCTGAGCCAACAGAGGAATAATAATCAACATCATCAGAAATCGGACAGCTGTGACCGTCTTCATCCTAGTGATGCGATATTCTCTGGCGACTTCCTCTTCAGCCCCCGGACTTAGCTCTTGTCTAATTCTATTGAAGGTTCTGCCAATTGATCCGGATAGAAAACCTACATTGTCCGTATTATACTCATCATCAGTCTCTACGTATGAATATGCTTTTCGGTTGAATCTGTCTGGGTTACCCATTGCTGTTTTAGAAGATGGTAAATTGTCCTCTTAACCGCTATATTTGCCCAGAAATATGTCTACAAATCTGAGCTTCTACGCATGCTCAGCTCTAAGGACTCAAAGCAGACGCATGGCGCTGGCCTTTAGAGGTATAGCCTTTAGCTTTTAACTCATTGCTGATGACTAGACGCCAATATCATGGCAGACGAAACGGATATCAAAGAGCTGAAGCAGTGTAGCCGAGTACTCACTTAGCCAGGACAGTCTTTAGGCAGCGAACTATTAACTGTTAGCCATCAGCCGTTAGGTTTTGGGTTGAATGCCAATAGCGAATGGCCGACGGCTATCTGGTCCGGGTTTTCCAGCTTTAGATCAATAACCGTAAGTCAAGCAACAGTCTAAATGTTTTAACTAACCAGCGCCAGCACAAGAGTGATGAGATATGATTTCAGCACTCAACACTTAAAAAATTAAAACTTAAAACAGGGTTGATTCTTGGTGCGTAATAATGGTGCAGTCGGAAGTGGGTTGAGCAACACAAGTCAAGACAAATCCAATTTCCATTTGCTCATCATCTAAGAAGGACTGATCAGA
>JAKSDM010000881.1 GCA_022360135.1 Pseudanabaenales cyanobacterium
GTCCGTTGGCGACACGGAACCGCCGTTCTGTTTTGCCTAATTACCTTGTTGGGTGTGCTGGCTTTATTCAGCTTGCCTTCCGAGCTGCAGCCGGGGGGCGATCGCCCTGAAATCACTATCACCACGCCCTATCCAGGGGCCAGTCCAGTCGAGGTAGAAGACTTGGTCACGCGTCCGATTGAAGAGCGTATGGAGGAAGTGGAAGGGGTTCAAGAAATTACGAGCACTAACCGATTGGGACTCAGCACCATCAGTCTTGAGTTTGACTGGGATGCGGATGTTGACGGGCGGTTTGTGGATGTGCTGAGTAAGCTCCAGCAAGTCGGTTCATTGCCTTTGGAAGCTGATGAATCAGAGGTTGAAGTGGTGAGCAGTAGCAGCAGTCCAATGATGTGGGTCATTCTGACCCCTAAAGAGGGCTTTACGACGGATGAATATCGCTACCGCGATTTAGTTGATGACGTCATTGTGCCCCGGTTCCGCCAAGTAGAAGGGGTAGGGCAATTTTTGGCGTCGGGTGGGCGAGAGCGCGAAGACGAGGTCGTGGTTGATCCGCGTGCTTTAGCTGATCGCAACCTCACCATTGAAGATGTGGTGGAGGCTCTGCGGGAAAACAACCGGGATATTCGGAGCGGTCCCCTGGTCGTAGGACGGCGGGAATATCGCGTGCGCACGGTCAGTCGTTCGAACGATATTGAGCAGTTGGAGGCTTTCGTTCTGCGGCGGGATACGTCTGGAATAGTTTATTTGGGAGATGTCGCCCGAGCCCAATTTGGACGCAGGATTCAAGACCGGGCGCTGATTCGGGATGGGGAACCCACGGTTGCCGTGGGCATCATTCGTCAGGTAGGGGGGAACGTTCCCGAAATTTCTCAGGGTATTCGCACGGCTT
Organism: Pseudanabaenales cyanobacterium; assembly: GCA_022360135.1. Classification (GTDB taxonomy): domain Bacteria; phylum Cyanobacteriota; class Cyanobacteriia; order Phormidesmidales; family Phormidesmidaceae; genus JAKSDM01. The sequence goes on from JAKSDM010000881.1 coordinate 893, forward strand.
TGGCTGAACTCGAAGCCCGCTTTGATCGCGAAGGTGAAGGCATCACGTTTGATATCCCCTATGACGAAAACGACTACATCAATCAGTCGATTTCCTTCGTGCAAGGAAACTTGATTATCGGAGCCATCCTGGCGTCTCTAGTGCTGCTGCTATTCCTGGGATCATTGCGCACTGTCGCGGTGATCGCCATCACGATTCCCACCACCTTGATTGCAGTGTTTATGGTGTTTGCGGCGCTTGGGCGATCGCTCAACGTAATCAGCCTAGCAGGGCTGGCCTTTGCTGTAGGGATGGTGGTGGACAACGCCATTGTGGTGCTCGAGAGTATATTCACCCACATGCAGCAGCAAAAATCCCCTGTACAGGCAGCAATTGAGGGAACTCAGGAGGTCGGTGGGGCCATGCTGGCTTCAACGCTGACAACAATTGCCGTATTCGCCCCCATCGTGTTGGTCACGGGAGAAGCGGGGCAGCTTTTCTTTGATATCGGGATGGCTTTGTCGGCTGCCGTCCTGTTTTCACTCTTTGCCGCTCTGACGCTGGTTCCTATGTTATCGGGACTCCTGCTGAATCAGGCTGAAGCCCAGCAAATGCTGATGGATCAAGTTTATCGACAGGGCAACTGGTTTGAGCGGATGGCGGCGAAAACCTCTGGGCTGTTTCGACTCCTGCAAGGTCGCCTGGAACGAGGGCTACTAGGGACGGTTGGCTGGTCACTGGGAACCGGTCGCCGAGGTCGGCGTCTGGTGATCCTGGCAATCCCGATTGGTTTGCTCGTTGTCACAACACGACTGCTGCCAGCAGCGGATTATTTGCCGGAAGGCAACCGCAACTTGGTGCTGTGGCTGGCAGCCCCTTTCCCCGGAACGAGTATCCCAGAAGCTGTCGCCCTATCCGCTGGGCCGCGCCAATTTGCGAGCGAGCAGCCTGGTGTGATTCGCACTCTCTACGTACATCGCCCAGGATTACAAGCGATCGCGGCTTTCCTTGATCCAGATGAGGCCACGGGGCAAAACCTGGACGGCATGGTCAATCAGATGCGGGCAGCCAGCGCCAACTACCCCGGCTATCGCTTCCTGGTCCCACGACGAGTCCCCATTTTCCGCGATCCCGGCAAGGAGTTTGAAGTCCAGATCGTCGGAGCCGATCTAGACCAGCTTAATCAGCTCCAGCAAGATGTCAGTGGTCAATTGCGATCGCTCAGCGGCGTGCAGAATGTCCGTTCGGACTTTGTGACCGGTGCGCCAGAACTACAGGTGATTCCCATTCGAGAACGACTCGCCGAAGCTGGATTGTCTGAACTAGAGCTGGGAACGCTGGTTGAGGCAGCGCTTGGCGGAGTAAGCGCCTCCGAATTTGTGGATGGACGTCGCGAACTCGATGTGACGGTGGAGCTGCAGGATACATTTGTAGAATCGCCGGAGCAGCTGCGGCAGCTAGCAATTTTCAGCAACAGTGGATTTCAACTCCAGCTAGCCGACGTGGCTGAAGTGGTCGAAACGACTGGTCCGGATGTTATCAACCACTTCGACCTGGAGCGATCCGTGACGCTGACGGTCAATGTGGTGCGGGAAGCCCCCCTGGGCGCCCTGCTACGGCAAACCGAACAGGAAATTCTCGAACCGCTGCGAGCCTCGCTACCGGCGGGCTATCGAGTGGAGCTGGCGGGGTCTGCCGATGTGTTGACAGAAACCCTCTTACAGCTGGGACAAGCGTTCATTCTTTCGTTGGTCATCACCTACCTGCTGTTGGTGGCGCTGTACCGGTCATTGATCTACCCCATGGTGATTATGGTGACGGTTCCTATGGGGATGACGGGAGCTGTCTTAAGTCTGGTCGTCGCCAACCTGATTCCGGGTATTGTGATTCCCCTCGACATGATTACTGGTTTGGGATTTGTGATTCTCACAGGGGTTGTCGTCAACAATGCGATTCTCCTAGTAGATCGCACCCTGCAACTCCAGGACACAAAACGTTATGGGCTAGATGATGCGCTTTACCATGCGGTGCGCGATCGCTTGCGGCCTATCTTTATGTCGGCTGGCACCAGTGTGCTAGGCATGTTGCCGCTGGCTGTTTTTCCCGGCAAAGGCGCCGAACTCTATCAGGGGCTCGGGATTGCGCTGACTGGCGGTCTGGCTCTTTCAACCCTGCTGACGCCAACGGTGGTTCCAGCCATCATGCGCCTATTAAGTGATGTCACTCACCGGAAATCACAACAACCCAAAACTGAGCTAAGGGGTGGATATGTCGTTGAAGCAAACTTACCCTAAATCCATGTCAAGTCAGATTTTATTGGCCTCTAATAATTCGCCTGTGATTTCTTTAATAACAAACGAATTACGCTACGAAGGCTATCAATTGAAGATAGTAGAAGATGGCGTCTCAGCCCTTCTGACAATTCGTGAACAACAGCCTGATTTAGCAATTTTAGATTTTGCACTGTCAAGGCCGTCGGCATTAGAAATTTGTCGGCGCTTGCACGCAACTCAGCAGGAAATGCCTATTATTTTGCTGGATGAAGATAGCATTAACCATTGCGCGATCGCTCTTGATTCTGGCGCGGATGATTATTTGCGATGGCCCGCCAGCATTGAAGAACTTGTCGCCCGTATCCGGCTACACCTCAGACGCTACGGTCATGATAGGCAAGACATCCTCAACTTCCAGGACTTAAAAGTGGATTTGAAGACCTGGCGAGTCTATCGCGGAAACCGTCTTATCGAACTAACGCCAAAGGAATTTGAATTACTGGTCTATCTCATTTCACATCCGCGTCAGGTATTGTCATGCGATCGCCTCACCAGAGAAGTTTGGGGCTACGACTTTGTGGCCGAATCCAATATCTTACAAGTCTACATTCGCTATCTGAGATTGAAATTAGAAGCCAATCGTGAAAGTCGCTTAATTCATAACATCCGAGGCGCAGGCTATGTGCTGCGAGAAGCCTTTTCCCAGCAGACTATGTTGGCTCAATGACCTCGCTGATAAAGGCTGAGATGATCGCTGTCCAAAATATATAGGGATATAGGGTCATTTAGGCTAAAACGTCACTCGGGCAGGTGCTCCGTCCTCTGATCGCGTTCTTGCTCTTGATTGCATTCTTGCCGATATGCCGCAATTTCAGCCTGTAGATCGTCAAAGGTCGGATCCTCCTTGAACCATCCAAACTTATCGAGCCAAGGATTTCTGGTCTGCGTTGACAGTGGAATATCAACTTGAACCACTTCAACCTTATTGGTTAGGTAATCAAGGAGTTGGGATTTGAGCTGATCAATGGCAGCGTCCCGACTATTTTCGACGACTGTGACTTCAGGCCATTCTTTGGCGCGGGCAATATATTTGTCGTTTTCCCTACTGAGGATAACGTCATAAATCATGACCCCATCTCCTGTTCATCTTTAGCCGCCATCTCAATTTTACTGCGTTTACAAAGCCTTCCTATCAGGAGATCGCTCTTTCAACTCACAATTAAAACCACTTTTCTGCTGTCTGTCATTACGGCGAATTTATGCGTAATGCCTTTGTTTACAGGCAAACCTGTTGTGCAAGGAGTAGAGTGAACCATTACCAGGGATATAACTCACCGGAAACTGTAACAATCCAAAGCTGATTTAGGCGAATTACCATCCGCACCCTTGCTTGCAGTGTATAGCTGGCAAAGTTAATCGCTCTGAAGAAGAGAAAGGCTAGACACCTTCCTGCAAAGCCAGTGGCTTAATGAGTGAGACCGCCACAAAGGCGGTCGTCTTGGCTTAAGACTGGCAAAGCTATCGAAGATCGCCGCATATTTCTTGAGCACCTTGCATAACAGGATTTTTACTGGAATTTTAGGTCTAATGAAGATCTACCGTTTCAAACATTTTCGTTTCCCTTAAAAATAGCTGACACATGAGCAGTGAAACGCTTATGTGTCAACTTCCATCAGCTATGATTCAAGCATGTTGAGAGTATCCTCACACCAGCTATGAATTGTTTCCCTATTAGCAATTAACCAATCGACTTTTAACTCCCGTTTTTGGTTGAAATCACTAACTCGGTCTAATAGTTGCGCCATCTGTTTATTATCAATTTCAGGCTTAGCTCCATAACCATGATGGGATAAACCATATATGACAGTAAGACAATACTCAGCAAATCTTTTTATGAGCTCACTATCAGACACTTCCAAGTGATGAACTTTCGCTCCTTGTGCTACTACTGCACCCACAACGGCACCGCTAGCACCTCCTACTATGCCCCCCCCGGTTGCACCAGCTGAAGCAGCCGCAGTTGCAGCCGCCCAAACAGCTGCCCCTGTTCCTCCAGTTGCTATGGTAACAATTGCAAAAACAGCACCGAAACCGACAGCTCCTATAGCACCACCGCCAATTCCACCAACACCTCCAAACAATGCAGCATCTGATGCTCTTTTCTTTACTCCAGGATCCTTGTTATAGCTTGAATATTTAGATGGAAAATCAGAGGGGGGTAGCTTTGGGTTTTCTGCGGCTATACGATAGTGTCTGCTGGCTTTAAAGATAAAACGCTCAAGAGAGTCTGTAAGAAGAGATATAAGCTCTTCTTGTAACTTCTTTTGGGCACTAGATTCACCGCTCGATTCTTCGCTTTCATCTATATGCTCTAATCTATTTTTTTGGGTCTATCGATCCCAGTATGCTAATTTCTACATCTAAATGCTTGTATGCCTTACACAGTAATCCTTTGATGCCTCAAAAACCGTTATTTGATGTTTTTGAGCGGGAATCTATGTATCAAGAGAGTTTGGGGGATTTCGA
>JAKSDM010001198.1 GCA_022360135.1 Pseudanabaenales cyanobacterium
GCACAAAAAGCACTGGGCAATCGATGTCGAACACTCCGTGGGGGAGGTGGATGTAGGGCAGCGATTCATGGCTATCTGACCAGTGATATCGAGAATGCCAGCGCTTCTCTAGATAAGCAAAATCGGAGTCAACAGCCCTAGGGGGCATTAAATCTTTGAGGTTTGGCATTACCCCTCCCCTCCCTCTGGGTTGAGGATTTGCTGCGCAGTGAGTTGCAGTTCCTTCAGCTCAGGCAGTTGCGATCGCACCCGATCAGAGCCTACATATTCTTGGGTCAGGTTGTAACCGCCATCTTGCGGTCCGTCTTGCACCGTCACCATCTCGGACTGGGGGTCGATTATCCAGTACTCGGGGATGCCGCGCATGGCGTACTGGTAAGGCTTGCGAATGTAGTCCTCTTGGTAATTCCGCTCTTTTTGCGAGGCGTATGGACTGACAATTTCGGCTATGAGCAGCGGAGAAGGCATGGATAGCCGGATAGTGAAACGCCGATCAGTGAGGGCGATATGCTCTGAGCGGATGATTGTCAAGTCGGGCATCCGCGTTTCTTTATCGTCCTGGTGAAATCTCTCGACTTGAATTTCGCAGGCGCCTGTCACCACTTGAGTAAACGGGAAAAAGCCTTTGAAGATCAGATGCAATTGCAACGCAGTGGCGATTCTGACGTTCTTTCCGGATTCTGGCGGCATCTTGATCAGCTCCCCCTCGAAGTACTCCGCTCGTTCAAACTCGCCAGGGGGCTCATTCAGATAATCTTCGACGCTTCGGTATTTCGGTTTCGTTTGCGTCACGGTACAATCTCCTTAACAGTTCGATATTTTCAGGGCCGCCCCGCCACAGCATATCTCGGCGGGGCTTTGCTTTTTGGGGTGGGGGTGGGCTATTTCGATCAATCAATCACTTCCGCCGCTATTGTGACTATAGCCCTAGAGGGATCCTTTGGCAGTTGCAGTCTAGCTTTTCTAAATACCGTTTGTCCCGCCATTTTGAGCGCCGCTTGAAGTTTTTCCTTGGTCATGTCGGGTCTGATGTTGCTTGCGGCTAATTGTTCAGCTTCACCAATCATTACGCGGTGTTCCTCAGCCAGGTAATCCTTCAGCGGTTTCTTTCCGGTAACGCCTAACTTTTTCTTGATCGCGCTAGCTGTTGTCCCAAAGGCTCCCTGAACCACATAGTCGGGGTAAACCAAAAAGAAACGATTTCCTTTTGCAGAAGTCTTTTGAGCGTTATCTCCGTACTCAATCCAATCCTTCTAAGCGTCTGTCAGGCTGCGAAATTGAGTACGAGTGATTGAGATCGCTGAGTTTGAAGAGAAGCTTCAATCACCCTATTAACGTCAGCATATATGAACCCAAACCCCAACGCATTAGATTGTAAAGAAATGCGCCTTAACCACTGTGTAGTAGCGATCGTGTTGGATGCGTTCCTTCACCAACTTATACTCTTCACACCGACCCCAGACCTGGAACGCACCAGTCTCTTGGCGCTGATAGCTGATTGGCGCTGTGATCGCTGAGGGAATAGGGGGAGAGCACAATGGTGCGATCGCAGAACCAGCAGGGGAGATGGGTATCCCAGAGTCTAATAGTGTGCTAGTTTCTTCCTCTGCTTTTAAGCGTCAGGTTACTCTTAATGCAGTGGGTTGCACGCGATCGCCCCCCAATTCTCTTAAACAAGTTGGCTGTTGGGCTGAGTTTTTCGGCATCCATCCCTGCTTCTGAGTTTGCGCGATCGCCCTGTTAATTCCGTTAGACGAGTTGGCAGTTGGGTTGTTTTTTGGGCTTATATCCCTGCTTCTGAGTTTGCGCGATCGCACTCTCTAATTCGGCCCGTTGATGAAGGCGATCGTGGTTCCCCGATTCACTTTACTTTTTGAATTTTGAATTTTGAATTTTGAATTGATTTCTCTAATCGCCTGATCAAGTAACGAGTAACGAGTAGCAAGTAACGAGTAGCAAGTAACAAGTGGGTGGATGAAGGTATTTTTTAACTGATGGCCAATAACATTAGTATTCAAGAACGAACTGAACTATTTGCGGTTAGGGTCGTTAGAGCCTATGTGGAATTAAACAA
>JAKSDM010000817.1 GCA_022360135.1 Pseudanabaenales cyanobacterium
ACCCCCGCAGAAACTCACCTTAGCAGAATTTTTGGCGTCGCCCCAGAGCAATGAGCGATGTGAATTCGTTGATGGAGAAGCGATTCCCAAAGTGTCCCCAAAACGATTTCATGCCGGTGTGCAAAAAGCATTGATAAAACTCCTAGACAATTGGGCGCAGCCGCGAGGCCATTTCTATCCTGAATGGGGCGTAATTCTTAAGCGGCGTGGTCAAGATTGGGCGCCGATTCCTGACCTTACCTATATCTCATTTGAGCGCTTATCTGCTGATTGGTTAGAAGATGCCGCTTGCCCGGTCCCGCCCGACCTGGCGATCGAAATTATTTCGCCTGACCAAACCTTCGGCGAAATGACCGAAAAAGCCACTGATTATCTAACAGCGGGCGTTTTGCGAGTTTGGATCATAGATCCTAAAGTTCAAAGCATCACTGTCTTTGCACCCGATTCATCGCCTATCACTTATCGGGGCGATCGCGTCCTTAGCGATCGCCTGTTTTCAGACCTCCAACTTACGGCTCAACAAGTCTTTCAGCAAGCGGGACTATCAGTTGGCGATGGAGCATAGAACGTTGTAGATTATTCCCAAAGCGTTGGGAAGTGAATCACGGGAGCGCCCGGTATTTTGTCCAAACCTTATTTAATGCTCTGGCGGAAATTAGAATTCAATCACACCGATGCGATCGATAAGTTCCCTTAATCTTCTGGTTATAGAACTTGCCAACAGAGCTTGAAGATTGTAATGCTTGCCAGGTTTCCGCCTCTATACCTTCGTATTGATAAACCACTCCACTGTTAAACTCTAATTGCAATACATTGTGTTCCGGGTCATAGCCAATGGAGTTTGCCATTGAAGATTCAACCGATTTAACGACAAAGGGAGATCTGGCGGGGGGTAAATAGGGCGGTTCAAGGGTAGCCGAAAGATGAGGTGTTTTGTCCGCAACAATGTCATTTAAATGCTGTAGTCCTTCGTAGGCTTCAACCGGAGCCGGAACCTCAATGCACTCAATGCGATCGCCTTGATCAATCAGAACTTCAAGATACTCGTGATTATGGCCAACCGCAA
>JAKSDM010000460.1 GCA_022360135.1 Pseudanabaenales cyanobacterium
CATAGCGGCGCCGTTTACGATGTCGCCTTTAGTCCCGATGGTCAACTGATCGCGTCCGCCAGCCGAGATGATACGGTTAAGCTTTGGCAACCAGACGGCAAGCTCGTGAAAACATTAGATGACCATGGCGATCAGGTTCGCGGCATTACCTTCAGCCCCGATGGTAGGCTGATTGCTTCGGCCAGTCAGGACGGCGTCGTGAAGCTTTGGCGGCCAGACGGCGCTCTGGTGACAACCCTAGAAGGGCACAGCGCCGGGGTAAATAGTGTTGCCTTCAGTCCCGATGGCGAGATCCTTGCCTCTGCTTCTGATGACAACACCATCAAACTTTGGCGGCTTGAGGATAATAGTCAGAGTCAGTTCCAAAACTATCAAACGTTGGAAGGACATCTCGACCATGTTCGGAGCGTCACCTTCAGTCCCGACGGTGAGTTGATCGCCTCAGGCAGTGAAGACAGCGCCATCAAGCTCTGGCGGCGAGAGGGCGTCTTCTTGAAAACATTGGAGGGTCATGGGGATAGGGTCAACCGCATCGCCTTCAGCCCAGATGGCTCTATGCTGGCCTCAACCTCTGATGATACGACCATCAAACTTTGGCGACAAGATGGCTCCTTGCTGAATACCTTTAGACTCCATAATAGTCGGGTTGAAGGGATTGCCTTTAGCCCCGATGGTCAGACTTTGGCGTCAGCCTCTAATGACGCCGCCATCCGGCTCTGGCAGTTAGATGGTACACTGCTTCGCACCTTAGATGGGCATGGTGAAGCTGTTTTTTCTGTCACCTTCAGCCCCGATGATAGCGATCAGTTGACCCTGGCCTCGGCCGGAGAAGATGGCGCGGTTCATCTTTGGCGACCCGATAATACCTTGTTGAAGATCATCGCTGGACATCGGGACAAGGTTGAGGCGGTTGCATTTAGTCCCAGTGGTCAATTAATTGCCGCCGCATCCGATGACCGAGTGGTTAAGCTTTGGCGCATTAATGGTGATTTGATGACGACGTTTCGAGGGCACAGCGATCAGGTCGAGGATGTGGTCTTTAGTCCCGATGGTCAACAGGTGGCGTCGGCCAGTGAGGACAATAACATTCACCTTTGGAACCTAACGGGCGACTTGTTGTTATCCTTAGCAGGACTGGATGGGCATACCAATGAAGTAGAGGGGGTGGCTTTTAGTCCCGATGGTCAACTGATCGCCTCTGCTTCTGATGATATGACGATTAAGCTTTGGCGCCGAGATGGGACGTTAATACAAACGCTGAAAGGCCATCAGGCCAGAGTGGAGGAGGTTGCTTTCAGCCCGGATAGTCAGCTGCTTGTTTCGGCCAGTGGTGATGACACCGTTAAACTCTGGCAACGGGATGGCGCCTTAGTCAGGACTCTTAAAGCCCATACGGGCGGGGCGGAAGATGTGGCGTTTAGTCCGGATGGTCAGATGATCGCCTCAGCCGGTGAGGACAAAACCGTCAAACTCTGGGGAATAGACGGAACGTTGATCAACACCTTCATAGGACATCGTGACCGAGTTCGGGCGGTGGCGTTCGGAGAAGGCGGCAGTCAAGGAATGCTGGCTTCAGGGGGTGGCGATCAAACCGTTAAGCTCTGGACTCTGGATGGCTCTTTTATCGCCACCCTAAATGGACATACAGATGGGATTAATGGACTTGATTTCAGTCCCGATGGTCAATTCATCGTCTCAGCCAGTGATGATAGACGCTTAATACTCTGGGATTTGACCCAAGTATTAAACTTTGATCAGGTGCTGGCGTATGGATGCCAGCGGATCCAGGATTATTTAAGGACCAATATAGAGTTGGAAGAGCGCGATCGCCATCTCTGTGAATGATTTTAATGAAAAACCAGTTCTCAGTCGAGAACTGGGGTGTTGAGTATGTCATATCCTGCAGTCTGTGACATACTACTTGATTCTAAATAGGCATCCCAGATCTGGCTGTTGGGATTAGTGATCTTTTGTGATCCAAAACTAAAGTAATATTTGTTGAGCGCCTCGAAAAATTCAAATCTTATTGAAAATCAGCGCCATTCCACGTAGGGGCGCATAGCGGCTCACTATCTGCTGGATGCGCATCGGATTGTTTATGGAATGGTTGTTTCACGAATCTGTCCGATCAACCGGCTGAGGATTAAATGCATTAAAACTGAATCTTTTGCTGTTGACCTTGAATAGAATGTATAGTTCCCAATGTCTCTTACCGTAATACTGAGAGTTTACAAAATCAACAGATAGCGTAACTTTAGATCAAGCTCTTTTCTTTTCTTGTTTTAAAAAGGAATATGAGTTCATAGATAAGTTGATTTCTGTTATATCGCTATACCAATTAAGGATCTAAATAAATGTTTTACTTTCAACCTAAACTATGAGAAGCCTATTTCTGCTTCTTCCCAACCTGAATACCTTCAAATAACCATTTCAGGATTTGTTCTGGCGATTGCAATGTCGGGGATCAACTTAAGCTGGAATGTTCTGACTGGTCAAGAATTAATTCGGCATTGGGCATTGGGCGTTGGGCATTGGGCAAGTGATAAATAACCCATAACAAAAGACTTGAAAAAAGGTCTGGAGATATGGAATAATTATCTTCAAGATCAGGGTAGCTTTAGAGATTTATAAGATAATTTCAGATGCTCAATTTGAATGCTAATTCAAATATATATCTTGAATGCTAATTCAAATATATATATCTCTAAAATGCCAATTCATTTATCCTGATGACTGTCGATGAAGCGTTAGTCATCATTGACGCCACCCTCGAACCCAACCATTTGAATTCTATTCAGGAACTTGTATTCAAACAATGCTGGCTAGACTGGACTTGCCAAAGATTGCTGGGGCTTGAGATGATGACGATGATTATAGTGGGGGAGTGGGTTCACGGTTGTGGTCATCTCTTTCAGAGGTGTTTGGCGAGAGAGTGACAAAAAGTAACTTTTACACTGTGCTGAGGCGGCAAACACGAAAATTGGCTGAGGCTTCAAACGGGTATGAGAGAGGGTCAAAACAGTTATGAAACCCCGGTAGGGGAAAGTTTCAGGGCCTTTATGGGTCTAAGGTTTCCGGATGGGCCGCTGCCGCTAGATTCCTCCTTCTATATCAAACATTCGTCCCTCGAAAAACGCGCCTATGAGGAGATCAGAAAACCGGGAGCGTTGATTCGCATTAAGGCCCCTAGGCAATGGGGCAAAACGTCTCTGATTAATCGGATTCTGGCCCAGGCTGAGTCTTATGGCTATCGTACGGTGCGGATAAGCCTTCAGCAAGCCGACATCATGATTATGACTGACCTTGATAAGCTGTTGCGATGGTTCTGCGCCAATGTCGCTCAGCGCCTAAAAATCCAACCCAATCTCAACCAGGTTTGGGATCAAGATTTGGGCAGTAAGGTAAGTTGCACCACCTACCTACAGAACTGCATTTTATCACAAATTGAGCGCCCGCTGGTGGTGATTTTAGATGATGTTCACCGGATTTTCGAGCATCTTACAGTGGCTCAAGACTTTCTGACATTGCTACGATTCTGGCATGAAGAGGCCAATAATCTGGAGGTCTGGGGCAAGCTGCGTTTGGTGGTTGCTCACTCGACAGAAGCATATATTCCCCTCAAACTTAGTCAGTCACCGTTTAATGTGGGATTGCCAATTCAGTTGCCGGAATTTAGCCTGGAGCAAATCCTGGATTTGGCCCTGCGATATGGATTAGATTGGACCAATGGCGAGG
>JAKSDM010001767.1 GCA_022360135.1 Pseudanabaenales cyanobacterium
AGATCAGTCAGGATTTCTACCCAACCCTGGGTCGCCACTTCTACCAAAATGGCTTTTTTACTTTCGAAATGGCGAAATAGGGTGCCTTCTGCGACCCCTGCAGCCTCAGCCAGGTCTCGGGTCGTGGAGCCGCCATAACCACGCTGGGCAAACAACCGCCGAGCCGCCTGCAGAATCCGAGTTTGAGTTTCCCCTTCGATCTGGGGAGGCCGATATATTCGCATTTCGAGAAATGGTGTAAGAGAAGGACGATTAAAAATAAATCATTGCGCCCACATAGCGCAATTGTCCAGTGGAGATGTCAATAATCTATCAAACCGTTACAGAACCTCACAAAATAGTCCTGGCCAGTGTGCCGTTAGGGGGAATAATTTTACCAATCTCTATCTATCTAGATTGAATCGAAAAAAAGAAATATGTCTAAAATTCGGGAATCTCTAAATTCTATTCGGAGAGCCGAACTGATCTCATCAAATAGGTGTGGAAATTGCCATCTCTCATACCATAACCACCGAATCGATGACACAAATTCAATTTGGTATCTTGATATTAACTGAAGGATAAAACACTTAATTCTTTAGTTGACTGAAGGTTAGAACGTTAGCATCTTATCTATTAATTAGTTGGGCAAAAACGAGAACTCTCTTCTCTCAAACGTTCTATCGATTCAATCCTAAACAACTAAACAGATAGGAGTCAAACCTATGGCACTTGTTCGTTGGCGTCCCTTCCACGAAATTGAAGGTCTTCAGAGAGAGATGAATCAGCTATTCAATCCGCTCTCTCCGATTCCCTACAATCAGTTCGCCCTTGGCGGCTTTGTCCCGGCTGTCGAATTCCATAAAACGGATGAAGCGGTTCACCTGAAGCTAGAGGTTCCAGGCATGAAGCCTGAGGAAATTGACATTCAGGTGACGACTGACTCGATTTCTATCAGCGGTGAGCGCAAGTCTGAATCCCGTACCAAAGAGAATGGTGTAACGCGCTCCGAATTCCATTACGGCAAGTTCCAACGGGTCATCCCGTTGACTAGTCGGATTCAAAACACCCACGTCGAAGCTGAGTACAAAGACGGTGTTTTGACTCTAAATCTGCCTAAAGCAGAAGAGGAGAAAAAGAAAGTTGTCAAAGTAAAAGTCAGCTAATCTACTCTGGACTAAATCTGACTTTTCAAAGCAGCTTTGGGTAGAGACTGGGTGTAGGGTATGGGGTGTAGGGTATAAGGTTTATGCTACCCTTTCAACGCCTCTCCCTCGTTGCTAAACTTCAGTTTGGCAACGTCAGTTTAGGAAGCACCGGCTTCCAGTGACAGAGAAGCTGGCGCCTCCTACCAGTCGGTGTTCCTAAGCCAGAGCTTAGGAACAAGAGAAACACCCGGTTTTATTCCCTCTCCCAGATTTGGGAGCTACTGTGTACATAGAAGATTTCGACACAGCTTGCGAAAGGTTGCTCGATCCCCCCCAATCGCTCTTAAAAAGACGCTGCTGGCGAATTATTTCGTAACATTGTGGGCACGGCCGAAGGTCCCCTAAATCCCCCAATTTTGGGGGCCTTTGAGTTCTTGCTCCCCCAAAATTGGGGGCCGGGGGGCCTCAAAAAGCCCTCAGAATTGACGATATGTCCAATTGTTAAATTCGCCAGCAGCATCTAAAAAGGGGGGATTTTTCTTACGATTCCAAAGTCGCCACCAACTTGACGCCAAATTTTGCCTCGAACCAATCCTTCTTGTAGTCTAAGTTCCAAAGTTCAATGGCGCAGTCGTCGTTGGCATGGGAAGGGTATAGCCATAGACGCAGCTCTGACTTGTCAGCATTGTACTCACAGCGGACTTGGTCAATGGCGCCTATTCTGCGCCGATCTAAGGCCGCCGCTACCCGTAAGATGGCGCTGAGTTGCTCCACCATCTGACGATGCTGCTTAGTGGGAAGATTGTGGTAAGCATCGTGCTTTTTCCTAGGGAAACTCTTGCGGTGGTAGCGGGCAATGTTGGCGATGACTTCTATTTCGGTTTCGGTAAAGCCCAATAACTCCCCATTTCGAATCAGGTAATAGGAATGCTTGTGATGAGCTGAATGGCTGACGAAGTGACCACAATTGTGCAGTATTGCAGCCGCCCAGAGAAATTCACGCGACTCATTATCCCCACTATGCAGGGTTCCTTGGGTTTGATCAAATAGACTTAGGGCGAATCCAGCAATGCGTTTACAGTGGGGAAGATCGACCTGATATTTACGCGCTGTTTTGATCACACTGCGCTGACGAACAGATTCCTGGTACTGCATGCGGTCTTCGATCAGACCGTGGGTAAGCATCCAATCCACCACCACCCCTTCCCGCAGCGCTCGTTCACAGATAGTGAGGGTGTCAATCTCTAGCAGCAACATGGCTTCTAGCAGAATTACTGAGCCTGCTACAATAATTTCCGCCCGGCGCGCTGACATTTCTGGAATCGCTAGCCGCTCGGTATAGGTCATTCGCCGCAGCCGCTCCGCTAGCGCCTGTAACTCCTTCAGCGTTATCTGATAGCCATTCAGCGGCTCAGGTATAAAGCCCAACTTATCCTGGGCGATCAAGGCGGCTAAGCGCTCGATAGTACCGGAAGTCCCCACTAGGCAGAGTGGTTCACCCGATTGCAGATGGGACTTCAACTGCTCGACAGGCGGCTCCAACATACCGCGTACATAAGCCCGCAGGTAATGGAACTCCATATCGCTGATCGGATTGGTGGTGATGTATTTGGCGGTTAGCCGCACCGCGCCCACCTTGGTGCTGCTGAGAAATCGAGGCGGTTGTCCCGTTCCCAGAATGAGTTCTGTAGAGCCGCCGCCAATGTCGATAATGGCATGGGGGCGACCCTGAAACTCCATCCCCGACAGCACCCCTAAATAGATGCGACGGGCTTCTTCTGGGCCAGAAATCAAGTTTATCGAGAGCCCTACTTCAGCTTTTACCTGCTCCAGGAAATCTTGGCCATTGGCGGCTTCCCGAACCGCACTGGTGGCTACCGCTACAATATCTTCAACATTGAGACTGATAGCGATTTCTTGGCAGCGCTTGAGGGCGGCGACGCCTCGTTCTATAGCCTTCTGGGTCAAACAGCCAGTCTTTTCACAAAAATTGCCTAGCCGAACGGTTTCCTTTTGGCGATCAATGATCGTAAATGCAGGGATGGCTGGCTGAATCCTGACGACCACCATATGGATGGAGTTAGTCCCGACATCGATAGC
>JAKSDM010001378.1 GCA_022360135.1 Pseudanabaenales cyanobacterium
GTTTGATTATCAACATTCGCTTCAGCCCGGATAGTCAGTTGCTCGCAACTAGCGGGCAGGATGGCGCCGTTCGGCTATGGAATAGACAAGGCCAGTTGGTGAAAGAGATTGTTGGTCCGTCTGATCAACCGAATATTGTGCAGTTTGACCCTGAGGGGAAACGGCTAGTCACAGCTGGGGGGGATGGTGTAGTGCGGCTGTGGGACTTGCAGGCTCAACTCTTGAAAGAGTTTGTGGCTCATCAGGACCGAGTTGATGATATCTCGTTTAGCCCCGATGGCCTGCAGCTGGCGACCATTGCTTGGGATACAGTGCGCTTATGGGATGTTCAAGGTCAGCAGATTACTCAATTGCCAGGACATGCAGACCGGGTTACCCAGCTGGAATTTCATCCCAATGGTCAGCAGATAGCCACCAGTGATAACCAGGGTCAAGTTTTTCTGTGGGATGTCCAGGGGCGGCTAATTCAGGCGTTAAATGGACATCAAGACAGAGTGAGCCACATCACGTTCAGTCCGGATGGACAGCGGCTGGCGGCAGCCTCTTGGGAGGGCTCTGTTTTCCTATGGGACTTACAAGCTGAACAGCGGACGGTGTTTCGAGGCCATCACAATCCTATTTACAGCATCAGCTTTAGTCCGGATGGTCGGCAACTGCTGACAGGGGAAGGCAATGGCTCGGTGCGTCTCTGGAACCTTCAGGGAGAGGAAATCGCTGTACTGCGAGCACATCAAGATGTCGTCCATAGCTTGAGTTTTATTCCCAATAGTCAGCAACTGATCACGGCCTCTTGGGATGGAACCCTTCGCCTGTGGGACTTACAGGGGAAGCATCTGAAAGCGTTATCAAGCCATCACGGGGCTGTCAGCAGCGTCAGGTTTAGCCCAGATGGTCAACAACTCATGACGGTGTCCGCCTTGGATGGCTCGGCGCGCTTGTGGAATCGTCAGGGACAACTGATTATTGAGTTGCAAGATCAGCCAGGGCACATTCTGGAGGCGGGCTTTAGTCCCAATGGTCAAGTCCTGTTCACCCGAACGGAAAATAGTGTCGGCTTATGGAATAGCCAGGGCCAGCCCATTGCTAAGATGCGGCATGCAGATCAAATCTGGGGTGTTTGGTTGAGTCCGGATAGTCAATATTTGGCAACGACTGATGAGGGCGGCGCGGTCCGCCTATGGAATCTACAAGGTCAATCCGTGACGGTTTTACAAGGGCTCCAGGGGGATGTTTTGTGGGTCAATTTTAGTCCTGACGGAGAACAATTGGCAGCGGCGGGAGAAGATGGCAGGGTACGTCTATGGACGATACAGGGGAAGCTGCTGACAGAGTTGCAGGGTCATCAAGGGGGAGTCTATAGAGTCCGTTTTAGTCCTAATGGCCAACAAATCCTTACAGCAGCTTGGGATGGCTCTGTCCGCTTATGGGATCGACAAGGCCAATTGTTAAGCCAACTGGATGACCTATCAGGGGAAGTTAGGAGCATCCACTTCAACCGCCAAGGTCCTATTCTCCTTATCTCCCAGCTAGACGGCTCCCTCCATCTACAGGATTTGCAAGGACGACGCCTGACAGAATTAGGGAGACATCAGCGTGAACTCAAAACCGTGAAGTTTAGCCTGGATCATCAACGCCTACTCACAGTTGCCTCAGATGGCGCCGCCCGGCTATGGAATCTCAGTGGTGAACAATTAGCTGAATTTGGCGGTTACGATCACGACGTCGCGGATATGGGACAGGTTTTGGACATTAGTTTGAGTCCAGACGGTAAACTCTTGGCGACAGCAGGGGAGGATGGTCTCGTCAAGCTATGGCGGGTAGAAACCTTAAACTCACTGATGGCAAGAGGGTGTAACTGGTTAAAGGGGTATTTGACTGGGTTAGCTCAAGCAGACAGGCGGCTTGCTCGCAGACAAGATTCGCTTGACCCAAAACTTTGTCGTGGCGTTTGATCAACCTGTGGGCACTCTATATATAGCATAGAGCAATATGTAGCGATTATATATCAATGCTCTTCGGCTGGATACCGACCAGCGGTCTGATTTACTGAACAAGCGGGACAGGTAAAGGATGCCTTGTAGGAAATATTGGCGCATGGTCTGGCTACTAATATTGGTTGGGGGGTTGGGAGGCCCCATGGCGCCAGCGTTCGCTAACCGAATTATGAACTTCAGTGGTCAGGTACAGCTGCAGTCGCAGGGAAGTTCTGGGTTTCGAACTGCTCGGCGAGGCATGATGTTGTATCTGGGCGATCGCTTACGCACCGGCAGTCAGGCATGGGTAGAGGTTCAGTGTGGGGATCTACGCACGGTTTGGCGGTTGGGATCTGGGGGCTCCGTTTTGGTCGGTTCCAGATGCCCGACCACCACCGCCCGAATTCGGGCCGGACGCAGCCTGGGCGGTACAAACCCCAACATTCCCTATGTCATTAGTCCCCGGAATACCTGGTTGATGGATGACCAGTTCACCGTGCGTTGGCGCCTGGTTCCAGGCGCCAGCCATTATACCGTGCGCTTGTTCCGCTGGTCAGATCAGCGAGACGCTCCAGAGCGCCTGCTCTGGGAAAGGACGGTCAGCCAGACCCAAGTTGAATATACTGGCGTCCCTCCGCTGGAAACAGGCTGGTATTATTCGGTGGAAGTTGAAGCGGATAATGGGGCTTCATCTCATGCAGATCAAGGCGCCGCTAAATCTGGATTTCAACTCCTTTTCCCCGAAGATCTGGAGTTGCTCCAGGCGAACCTTAACGATTTCAACCCGATGTTGTCGGAAGAGGGACGGGCCCTGTTCCTAGCCGGTCTTTATCTGCGTGAGGATGTCCTCGCAGAGGCGATCGCTGTGCTGGAGCCTTTCGTCGAGGCCGGAACCGAAAATTTACTGATCTACCAAACCCTAGGCGACCTCTACAGTTATGTTGGCCTGAACGCCCTAGCCCTACAGCACTATGATCAGGCTCAGACCCTCTCGATCTCAAGCCATGACGTTGTTGCAGAAGCCCTCGCCAAGCTGGGTTTAGCCGAAGTCAACTTGACATTAGGTAATGGTCGTGAAGCACTTCGCTGGCTCAGGCAAGCCAAGTTGGTGTATGAAGACCTTGAGGACAAACAACAAGTAGTGACCCTGCAGAGACAAATTAACTTTTTGGAATCAGTGAATGGGGTTGGAGATTAGGGAAGGATGAAAGGGGATGGAGTAATGGGGATCCCCCGACTCTCCCTCGGAACTTGTCAATCCTGTTACACCTCTCAGATTCCATGCGATCGCTCTTAAAAAGCTCCATTTCTCTGTTTTTCGTGTCTTCTCTCCTGGTTATTATGGCAGAGCTGGGGAAAGCTCAATCGATTACGCCAGCGATTGATGGGACGGAGACGACTGTGACCCAAAGTGGCGATCAGTATGACATCACCGGGGGAACGGTTTCAGGGGATGGGGCTAATCTTTTTCACAGCTTCCAGCAATTTGGCCTCAGTGCGGGAGAAGTCGCCAATTTTCTCGCGGATCCAACCATTCAAAACATTCTGGGACGGATCAATGGGGGCGACGCCTCGATTATCAACGGCTTGATTCAGGTCAGTGGCGGTAACGCCAACTTGTTTCTGATCAATCCGGCGGGGATACTCTTTGGCCCTGAAGCAGCTTTGAATGTACCCGCTGCGTTTACTGCCGCTACCGCCACTGGCATTGGTTTTGACAACAGTTGGTTCAGCGCCTTTGGGGGCAATGACTATGCTTCTCTAGTCGGCAGTCCCGACACCTTCGCCTTCACCACCCTTGAGTCAGGCGTCATCCTCAATGCTGGCGATCTGGCTGTGAATCCAGGTCAGCAACTAACCCTCTTGGGCGGTAGCGTCATCAATACAGGCAGCCTATCAGCACCAGGCGGCGAAGTCACCATCGCCGCCATTCCCAGTGAAAATCTGGTTCGCATCAGCCATGACGGCATGGTCCTAAATCTGGAGTTGGAAACGCTGGAACAATCCTCCTCCTCTCCTCTCCCGCCCCCCCCCGCCTTCACTCCCCTTGACTTACCCACCCTCCTCACAGATAACGCCGTCGGCCACGCCACTGGCGTGACAGTCAACCCCAACGGCTCCATTAGTTTAACCGGCTCTGGTCTGGAAATCTCTGCCAATCCCGGCTTAACCCTTATCTCAGGGACCATTGACACGGCCAATTTCGCTGCTGTCGTCTCTCCTTCTTCCCCTGGCGGCTCCATTAATATCCTGGGTGATTACATTGCCCTAATCAATGCGAATGTCAATGCTTCAGGCGTCCATGGCGGCGGCACAGTGCAAATTGGCGGCGGCTACCAGGGCTTGGGGACGGTTCCGAACGCCTCCCGCACCTTTGTCGATAGTGATTCAGTCATTCAGGCCGACGCCCTGGAAGCAGGCGATGGCGGTCAGGTAATTATCTGGGCTGATGAAATAACCCAATTCTTGGGTGAGATCAGTGCTCGTGGGGGGCTGGAGACGGGAAATGGCGGTTTTGTTGAAGTTTCAGGTCTACAGTCGCTGGACTTCCACGGTCAGGTGGATACCTCAGCTTTCCATGGAAATGTAGGAACCCTACTGCTAGATCCGACCAATATCACGGTCGTCGGGTCAGCGGGTAATACTGCTGACACCACATTGTTGTTTGGGGATTCACCTGACAATGCCTCCATAGA
>JAKSDM010000411.1 GCA_022360135.1 Pseudanabaenales cyanobacterium
GAAGAGGGCTTCATGCCGAACTTCTCAAGCAGCCTATTATAACCGAGTGTTGAATCACTGGCATTGAGAACAGAGCATCAGATCGCAAACCGACTCCAAACCAGAGCAAGTTTTTCTCGTTCATCAGTCCCGGTTTGGGAACACTTACTGCTGGTAAGCTCCAGATTCTGATAACAAAGAATCTGGAGCATTCTAAACTAAAGTTTCCAAGTCCAACTTGAAAATGAGGAACAGCTGTATAAACGTATCCAGTCAATTTTAAGAGAAGAAACACTAGGAGCCAACTCAAGGTGGGAATTATCTTTGAGATAGAATTCTGAATTCAACATTCAGACATTGCTGACTCCTTCTCCTGACTTATTGTTCAATTAGTTTAGAAGAAACAAAGCTTGAAATTTTTGAACCTTAATCCACTTCCAAAGTGATTATATTGATTATAATTCTTTATGCAAAGAGAGTCATAAAAAGATTAAATAGTCTCCTGACCTATCCTCAAGAGTACTCGATTAATGTCAGATATTTTCCTGATTTTAATCAACTAGATTGCAGAAATAAAAACAAAATCATCGATCTCATTTTATTGCTTTATTTAAGTAGAGGTGAGAGAGGAAATAAACAATGAGATTTTGTGGCGGCTATCCGTAATATTCGCTTCACAGGAGAATTCCATTATTGTGGCGGAAATTGAAATTCAGCCAAAAAATAGCGATGACAGTGTGTTGCCTGAGGTAGGACATTGGGTATTGTTTTCAACCATCCTAGCCTCTAGTATGGCCTTCATCGATTCCTCAGCCCTGAATGTGGCTTTGCCGACCTTGCAGGATGACCTGCAAACAAGTGGGGCGCAATTACTCTGGATTGTCAACACTTATTTACTCATGCTGGCGGCGCTGATTCTGGTGGGCGGTTCACTGGGCGATAAGTTGGGACGCAAAAAAGTATTCATGCTTGGAATCGGCCTATTTGTTTTGGCGTCGCTGGCCTGCGGACTAACTCCAAACATCGAATTTCTACTGGGGGCGAGGATTGCCCAGGGAATCGGAGGAGCCATGATGATTCCCGGTAGCTTGGCGATCATCACCGCTACGTTTGGACCAGAACATCGGGGTCGAGCCATTGGAACCTGGTCAGCAGCAACCACTATAGTGACGATTGCGGGTCCGGTAGTGGGCGGTTGCTTAGCCGATGTTGGGCTTTGGCGGGGTGTCTTTTTAATTAACCTGCCAATCGGGCTCACGGCTCTACTGATGCTGCATTTTAAGGTTCCAGAGAGCTGTAATCAAACGGCCTCCGACAAAATTGACTATCTGGGCGCTATTCTCGCCACCGTAGGACTGGCGGGACTCACGTATGGCTTCATTTCTTTACCTGATCTAGGATTGGCTCATCCTGGCGTCTATGTATCCCTATTAGGCGGTGTTGCCGCCTTGGTGAGTTGTGGAATTGTTGAGGTCCGTAGCCATCATCCAATGCTGCCCTTGCATCTATTCCAGTCTCGCACCTTCAGCGGCGCTAACCTGCTGACGCTATTTCTCTACGGAGCGCTAAACGTCGGCACCTTCTTTCTCTGCTTGAACCTGGTGCAGGCGCAAAGCTACAGTCAGTCAATCGCCGGATTTGCAGATATGCCCTTTGCATTGTTGCTGGCGGGGCTGTCGCCCTGGGCGGGTAAGTTGGCGGATCGCTATGGTCCTCGACTATCCCTGATCGTTGGCCCTACATTGGCTGGGTTTGGGTTCCTGTTGCTCGCTTTGGTGGGTCTTACCCAAGGTCCGGTAGAGTATTGGACAACTTTCTTTCCCGGTATTTTTGTGTTTGGCCTAGGAATGGCTATCACGGTGGCGCCGCTAACCACGGCTGTAATGGGCTCAGCGCCTATGCACTATGCGGGGACAGCATCGGGAATAAATAATGCTGTTGCGCGTACGGCAGGCGCCTTGGCGATCGCCATTGTTGGCGCAATAGCGCTATCAACGTTTGCCCAAGCACTGGCGACCCACACTGCAGATCTCAATCTTTCTGGCGAGGTGCGGAGCGCCATTCAAACTGGCGCTGCTAGGCTGGGTCAGACCCTTGACCTAGGGGATATGGCGCCAGAAGAAGTTCGCGCCGCCGAGACCGCTATTAAACTCGCCTTTGTTGATACTTTCCAGTGTGTGATGTTAATTTGTGCGGCGTTGGCCTGGCTAAGCGCCATTGTGGGGGCGATCTTGGTTGAGCGCCGAGATCCTCTGGCTGACACGCCCTTAGCGTCAAAATCCTGGTCAGAAACAAGACAAGACCTGGAAATTCTGGCTATGCAAAACCAATATCAGCCATATCAGATTGATCGGTCAAAAGTTGAGGCAGGTGTCTCAGATCTGGTTCCATAAGAATTTTGCAAATGGGAAATGAGGGTGTCCACTTGAGTGGATAGTCAGGTGGATAGGTCTGGCGCCTACTGGATACGATCTTGCGGCTGAACTGGAATAGCCAGTTGATAGTAGTGCTGATTGGGATTTCTGGTGGAGACTGGATTTGTTCAGTTGAGCGTTGGGTTCAACCCGGCTAAACAGTCAGTTCTTAGTTTGGAGCCTGTGATGAATAAACTATTGGCCCTTGGCGATTTGTGAAAGAATTCAACTCGGCAGTTGAAAATTACCTCTGCACAACCCAATCTGGCAGCCCTGCAGGAAACTAAAAGCCCCAGAGCAGTCTTAGCATGACGATGCTAAGACTGCTCTGGGGCCAAGGATAGTTTAGTGATTGAGTGAGGTGAGGTTAGCTCACGGCGGCAGGATTTGTTTGTGTCGCCATGAATTTAATTCATCAGGGCTGAATTTGTGATTACTCCAGCGGCCTGCTAGGGGCCTGTAGATGGCTTGTTGAACGGGGATAATCAATCGGGTGTTTTGAAGCCCTCAACTGTGCCCTCACAGCTTGTTTCTCCTTCGGTGGGAACAGGAGCTGGCGCCGTATAATTTCCAGTCACTTCTTCGTCTCTGATGCTGCCCTCAAATTTGTACCCCTCATCTGGACCAATGGCTGACCAGGTGCCGTCAGATCGAACCCTGCCGCTAAAGGGGCCGCCGCGACTACCCGAGTAATATAGTTCACCCGTCATCAGGCCGTTATCAGAAACCTTTAAGTCTTTGACTTCTCCAAATTGAGCGCATTCACTTTGGCCAGTTGTTTTGGTAAATTCAAGGGTGTAATTCCCCCTTAAGGGAAGAGTACTGGCAGTAACGCCCTCTGCCTCTACTCGTGATGTGTACTCTGCTTCGCCGCTCTCACCTTCGGCTTCCGCTCCAGCCTCGAATTCGGTCTCTGCTTCGCCGCTCTCACCTTCGGCTTCCACCCCGGCTTCGAATCCGGTCTCTGCTTCGCCGCTTTCACCTTCGGCTTCCCCCCCAGCCTCCTCAAATTCAATCTCTGCCTCGCCGCCTTCTGCTTCAGCTAGACTTAACTCAGGTGGATTCCAAAGACAACCTCCCATTGTGAGGGATAAGAAGACAATGCTGATAACAGCGGTTGGATGTATCAGTTTTCGCATAAGTGAATAACTCCAGTAGATGTTAAAATTTACAAGTTTCAGGACAAGAGAAGAGTTACCTAATCTTGCTGATTTCTTAGGACTTCCTTTTAGGTAGGGATTCCTTCTAAGAACTACAAAAGAAAGTGAAGTCCACCAGGAAAGGTGAGAGATTTGTATGGAATTTCTGCGGAATTTATAGGTTGATAGGTTGGTTGGTTCGGCGATCGCGTCCCAGTTCTTTCCTGGTAATAACTGACGATAATAGGAATCCCCAACCACACCGTAAGGTTAGTTGGAGAGTTTCAACCCTCGATAATTCAGAGAGGCGTCGAAGTGTAGTGTTAATCGTCCATCTCTTTTAGAGTCGCAACGGTCGAAGGAGACATGCGGCTAAGCGATCGGAAAACCCAGTACTTAAACATGGTGTCGACGATAACTGGAACTGTGGCAATAAATAGAGAGATCAGGCTAGGGTTTGCGGCCACGCCTAAATGGTTCGCCATGCTTTCAAGCAAGACATCCCAACCATGGGGGGAGTGGAAACCGAGAGAAACATCAGTGACCAAAATAATGATAAATGCTTTGGCGCTGTCGCTGAGGCCAGTTACAATACTATCGATAAAAGATTTCAAGACGGCAATATCTTGCCTTCTAATCAGCAGTACCAGAGCAAAGCTCAATAGGGCGATTAAATCAGCAAAGACATTGCTAACAGAATTATTGCTCTTTTCACGAAACTCTTCTGCTAGTTCAGCCGCCTTTTCTTTAACTAGATCTTCTTCCTCTTCCTCCGAAATGGGCGGAGCAGAACTGATAAATTCCTCAAATTCGAGACTTAGTTTAAAACTTTCAAGTTCCTCGAGTGCTTCCTCTTTCCATTCTTTATTCAGGAAAACCTGGGTTTCATTTCGCCCTCTAATATCATCAACAATTGGGCGCACTAAAAAGAACTTGGATACTTGCTGAGTTAATATAGGAACAATAATTAATAGTCCTAGAAGTCTAAGGCCAATTTTAGTTCTTTGCCTGGAACGACGAAGTCTATTGACGGCTTTTTCTTCTGCCTTAGGATCAAGATCATTTCTTATTTTATTAATAGCTGCGCCAATTGATTCTGGCAGTACTCCCCCTGCTTGATTCTCGCCTCGTTCGTCGTCTAACTGATAATTTTTCTTGCCTTTTACCTTCTTGGCTTTTATTTTGTTGGATTGTTTTTTAGGCAACCTAGGAGATGGGCGTGATTTAGCTAATGCAGATCCTCCCTTAGCAAGATCTATTGTTGATGGATGGGGCCGCTGAGGGAGCGGAGGACTGAGGGCGTCAGAAGGCGCCGGGGACTGGGGAACTAAGGCGGAAGACGCACTCTGATCAAGGGTGTATTTTGCTAATAATCCTTCGGCGAAGACTAGCTTCATTAAGGAATCTTGATCGAGGGTGTTAAGCGCAGCGCCATTTGATTTTAATTCCTGCATTTTCTGCTGGAGCGTACCCAGGTCTGTTTCCAGATCAGCCCACAGAAAAGATGGAATATGAATGCCTTGATTGGCTGCTTGAGCTGATATACGGCCACCGCCAAAGTACTCATCTTCAACGGCCTTGATTCTTAATGCCGCATCATAGGCTTCCTCTAGCACTTGCTCTGGCGTTCCAAAGAGTCGATCTGTAAACTTCGAAAATGGACGTTCAGGCTTCTTAGAAAATGGCGAAGTCATGGTAAAACTCTAATGTTTTCGTTACCTTTTGGGTCAGGTAGGGAGGGTGGATAGTGTGAGGTTGAACTGGCATACCCTTAGATACAGTGCTGCCGATAAGCTGCAGGGTATAGGATTTGTTTATTTTTGTTTACCTCCTTTAGGCTAAGGTGAAAAAGGTGACAGAATTGGGGAAAGGAGAGTGAAAAATCCCAGTCAAAAAAAGAGGATCACGCCAATTTATTCATCCACCAAAGATGTAGGTAAGATTCATCGCTGGCAGAAAAATAACGATCACAGAAAACTAAGCCAAGAGCAAAAACTAAAATTTCCCAATCGGCTTGTCCCATCTTTTTACTCAGTCAATAATTTAAGCAAAATCTCTCTTTAATGGTAAGCTTCTGCAAGTAACAAACTTGGGGCAAAATGGAGAATTGATACACGGTTAATTAATTGGTTTAAATGTCTTATCAGAACTATATCTTTAGGTTGTTTATTCTGATTGACTGATAAATATTTCGACGAGTTCCTGTCGTTGAATTTCGCTCCTCAACTTAACCTATATGCCGCCAAAATAAGATGGACGCACTAGCAGAAGGGGCATTTCTCACCAACTTTAATTTTAGTGACTTTCCACTGAGATAAATATAGAGCTAATTGCTTAAGCCATTTATAGACGAAGCATTCTTGCAGAGTAGGTGACTAAAGCGCTATCAATTGTGACGCGAACAACCCCTTTGATTTTTCTTTTGAAGAAAACACATTGGATTGTCCGGATGTTCAGCCTAAATGTATTGCTTGATATTGTCAGACAGATTGCGACAGTGCTAGTCCGTTTACAGACTGATTTTGATCAATGATGTTTTTGACTGCTTCTAGAAGCTCAATATCCATATACGGTTTAGTGAAATAAGCGGTAGCGCCTAAGTGCATCGCCAATGCGCGATGTTTATCATTACCGCGAGTGGTTAACATTGCAACCGGAATTTTTGCCAGTTGAGCGTCTTGACGGCACTCGCTGAGAAACTCAAACCCATTCATATTGGGCATTTCGATATCACAAATGACGAGTTGTACGGCTGAACCTTGGCGCAATTGAACAACGGCTTCCCACCCATCTCGGGCCTGCATAACTTGATAACCCGCTTTTTGTAAGGTAGTTACCAAAGCTTGTCGGATAGTAGTGGAGTCATCAACCACTAGAACGGTAGAAATCTGGGGCGTTTCGGGCAAAGCCAGCGATTGCTTAGAAGGAGAGAGGGTATGCACAATCTTGGCGGGCAATTGGGCCTGAGCCTTAGTTGCTTTTGACGCCAGATCTGGCGCCAGAACCTGGTCAAGCAGAACTGTTCCATTCATGACTGGGATCGGACTGCCATCTCCCAGAATTGTGCAACCATAGACATAATGGGGGGGGGTCAAGATCGATCCAAAGGGTTTGATCACCAGTTCCTGTTCAGTTACCACATGGTCTACTTCCAAAGCAATAAATTCTTGCCCCCGACGAAGAACTATCAACCGTTGGCCCTGACTCTTAGAAGATGATCCATCGACCAGCGCTTTACTCAAAGAGATTCCTGGCACTGGGTAGTTATAGTCTAAGAGTTCGGCCAACCGATAAGTAGGAATCATCTGGTCTCGCCAAAGCAAAAACTGCTGCCCTGCAGAGTGTTGTATTTGGTTTGCTTCGGGAATAACAATACTTTCAACCCCATCGAAGGGTAACGCCACAGCAGTGGAGCCAATTAAGCAAACGATTAATTTTGCAATCGTCAGGGTTAACGGTAAGCGTAGGGTAAAGGTTGTACCCCGTCCAGGGGTGGAGGTGAGGGTAATTGTCCCTTTTACCGATTGAATTTGGGCTTTTACGACATCTAAGCCGACCCCACGTCCAGAAATTTCGCTAACCTGTTTTGCCGTTGAAAATCCGGGTTCAAAAATTAAGTCCAATAAGTAATCGGCTGAAGTCGAAAACAAGTGTTCTGGTGACAATAATCCTCGTTCGATCGCAAGACGACTGATCCGCTCAAGATTAAGACCCTGACCGTCATCTTCAACTTCAACAATGGTTCGATCACCTTGGTGATAAGCTCGAATTTCAATTTTGCCTTGTTCTGGTTTTCCCTGTTGGCGTCTGATTTCGGGAGTTTCAATGCCGTGATCAAACGCATTCCGCAGTAAGTGGAGGAGTGGATCGTAGAGTTTTTCCAGAATGGCCTTATCAACTAAAACCCCCATCCCGCTCAATTTCAATTGAACAGGTTTATGGTGGGTCGTCGATAAGTCACGCAACATTCGAGGAAAGCGGTTCAATACCTGGCTTAGCGGCAACATCCGTGACCATATTAGCTCTCCTCTGAGTTGGGTTAGCATTTGGCGCTGCTGCTCAATCACCTGCCCCGAATGCCCAGTAAATAAAGCAACATCCTCCACCGCTTCTTCAAGCTGCATCATATCTTCTAACACGCCTTGCAGTAGAGTCTGGAGGACGCCATAATGATCCATTTCCAGGGAATCAAAATCAGCAATCTCTAGGGCCCAGTTTTTGCTTCCTGAGGGAGCGTCCTCTTGGATGTGAGAGCGTTCCGGAGCGATTAGCATCTCGTCAGATAGATCTCGCAGTTGAGAGATCATATCTTGGCAGCGTTCGAAACGTAGGAGCAATTCCTCAACGGCGCCTTGCGCTTGTCCATGCCTGAGAGCAAGACTATTGCGGTTGGTAGTCAACTCACCCACTAGGTTATTCATTCGTTCCAGGCGGTCTAAGTCAACCCGAACTGAAAGGGTAGGGGTGGGGTGAGAATCGTTTGAGCGGATATTGGATGATACTTCGTTCTGCTGTTCGTTAGTACTGTGATCCTTGTGAACCGATTTCTGTAGTTGGGATTGTTGTGGCGGCAGGGGCTGGATTGGGAATAGACTGGTCGATTTTGAATCATCCAGCGATGGGGGCTCTGTCGGATTTACAAGGGGTGAATCAAAGGGTTGGGGAAGTAGATCTTGAGATAGTGAAAAGTGTTCAGAATCCTGCTGAATGGATTGAACCACCGCTTCTAAGATATCCAGTGTTTCTGCCGGTTCAGCTATGTCCGGAGGTTGGGCCTGGACTTGATTGGCGGGAGATGTAGCAGATGCTCTGATATTAATACTTTCGTAATCAAGGATAATATCATTGTCAATATCGGTAGGGGAGGGGGTTATCGTTTCCTCAGGGAAGATAATACTGTCATTAATATCGGCGGCAGAGACTGTGTCTGTCTCCTCAGGGAAGATAATACTGTCATTAATATCGGCGGCAGAGGCGTTTGCTGTCTCCTCAGGAAAAAGAATACTGTCTTTAACATTGGATGGGGAGAATATATCTGTCTCCTCAGGGAAGAGAATACTTTCATCTATTTCTTCTAGAGAAGATGTAACTGTTTCCTCACTGCCAAAAATTGCTTCTATAGCTGCTAGATCAAGAAAGTCCTCGCTGCCTTCAGCCTCCGTCGCCTTACTGGCGACTGTGTCGAATGCAGCAAGAGTTGATTCATCGGCTGTTGCGGCCTCTGCTATTGCGTTTAGCCGATCAGAGGGACTGCCTCCTTGAGTACGATCGCCGGCCATGACTGCTTCTCGACCCGCCTCAAAATCGGCTAAGGCCAGTTGGGCGATTTGCAGACTTTGATTGGGGCGAGCA
>JAKSDM010001793.1 GCA_022360135.1 Pseudanabaenales cyanobacterium
CCCTACCTGGAAAGTCTCACCCAAGCAGACATCGCTTGGGGTTTTTTTAGCGGCGCGACCCGAGGTTCAGCCAACTATGTGTTAGAGAAACGCTTAGGCTTGCAATCTCCCGTCTTAATTGCGATGGAAGACGCCCCCGGAAAACCCGATCCGACGGGGTTACTGGCCACCATTCAGCAGCTAGAAACCTCATCCCCTCCAACCTCAACCCCGGTGATCTATGTGGGAGACACGGTGGCGGACATGCATACTGTTCAAAGAGCGAAAGCAGTGGCGCCCTCCCGAACCTGGATCGGTGTCGGCGTTTTACCGCCCCACGTTCAAAAAACACCCGATTACGCTACTAACTACGCTGAAAAATTGAAAGCAGCTGGGGCCGATACCGTATTACCCAATGTTGCACAGTTGACAGTTGAAGTAATTCAATCCTTATTTCAGACTTAAGCGTTTTCGTTTTGCGTTCTGGGACTTCCCCAGCTCTAATTATGGAAATTGAGGTTCGGGGGAATCAATTGCCCCATAGCAGATAAAGGGTATGTCCTACTTGCATCTTAAAGCCCTATGATGGGTTGGATATGTGGGGGAACTATACGAGGAATCGGTATTACGAGCGTGGTAAACCAACGAAGATGAGACCATATAACTTTTCGCTCCTCTAATTTCAATCCTGGATAGAGATCAGCCTAAACACCCACAGACAATCTTTCAACTATGCCCCAACGACTGGAACGAAGCCGCATAACCTAATAGCTCACTTGCGAGTGCTTCTGTTAGACCCTTGCGAATCTAGACGCCATTCTCAATGATCTCGGTGGGACTCAAGCCAACTCACGGCAAAGTCAACCAGCTGTCGCTGGTACATTAGCTTCGCCTTCCCATAGCCCACGTTGCTGACCTGGATGTGTCCCTCTAGCTCAAAATCGGCCCCTAGTGCTTCAAAGTCGTCGGAGTTTAGATCCAAGTCCTCAAACTCTACCCAATTTCCTGCCCGTGGGCCTGGCGGCGCACCGCGCGTGACTAACTTCTTCGCTGCGTAGTTCGCCAGGTATAGCATCCTCCAAAAAAAGTACCTTATTATACAGTTTTCACCTTGGATCCAGAAGAGCCATCCGCTTATCTTTTTTTAACTGATTATTTGAACTCAACTCAAGATTTTTACTTAGCTGTCATTCTGCACATTGTCACGACTTTACAAAGATAAGGAGGTGCTTTGCTGTGAAAAAGAAGCGAGTTTTTATGCTTGTTGGGTTTACCGCTCTGGGGGCTGCCATTGGAGTACTGAGCATTCACAAAACAGCTTTCAGTGATCCTGAGTGCTATATGGAAACTGAAGATGGTGAGTTAGTGAATTTGGATGCAATGTGCGAACCGCCAGACACCCTAGAAGAAAGGCAGCGACGTTCGATGGAGATATTCGAGGAAATATATGCAGCGTCATGGACCATCTTGGAAGCTGAAGACTTTGATGGCAGGGGAGCTGAAGAGATAGCACAACTGGCAGAACTCGATCAACGGCTCCAAGAAGCCATCGCGCTTGACCCTGAGAATACCAGGGCGTTGGCGCAATCTGAAATTCTCAAGCATTGGACTGGCGACCTCCAAGGAAGGATAGACCTTAGCAGACGAATTCGAGATATACACGCACAGAGAGGCAATGAACACGCTGCTGAAAACTACGACATGTACATTCAAAGCTTGGAATACCTAAGAGATCATGGCGAACCGCCAGAGGCAGAGTAGAATCATCACGACTATTAAGGAGACAGATGGCAACTGGATTCTGACTTATGACTTCTTGCTCAGGGATTAAATTTGGGAGCATGACTCAACCAATTCCAAGATCAAATTGATGGTTTTAAAGCTTGGTACTGGCGTCTGCATGGCTGCAATCTCTGGATAAGCGGTGCGATAGTAGCAACAGAAGCCCCCAGTGAGCAACTTGCCGAAGAGAGTCTTGACTTTGAGATCAAGCCAACAGGAGGGTATGAGCCGTGACTTTAGCTGGTGTTGCTTAATACCGGGATGAACTGCCCTCATCCCCAACCCTTCTCCCTAGGGGAGAAGGGAGCCAGAATCAAAGTCCCTCTCCTTAGGGAGAGGGATTTAGGGTGAGGGCAATTGAGGCAATACCATGACCTGCTCATCCCTCGGTTCAGCAACGCCGAAATTCCAGCCTTTCTCCCAAAATGACAAACCCGGCGATCGCCGCCACTACAGGCTCCAAACTGAAGTAATACGCCGAATACTTGAACGGGGAGCGATCGCAGCGCTTCTAGCTCTAGGGAGTAAGGAATGGCAGACGCTAGTAAAGCCACCCCAAACCCAGTTAGGATCGGCTCAGAAATAGCTGTCGCAAATTTTGATGAACGACGCCTATGAAGTCATCAATTCACTTTTTATAATGCGACAGTCATTTATTGACCGTTCCTTAGTAGGTAATAAGATGCAGAATCTCAAGTAGTGACCTACGATCAAATTAGCAGCCAAGTCAAAATGAGGTTTGTCGTCAATGCCAGAACAGTTGGAAGAACGGGTAGCTTATTTAGAAGCTGAAGTTGCACGACTTAAAAACAAAGTCGAGAATGGCGCATCCTCTAGACCTTGGTGGGAGAAAATTGTAGGAGCATTCGCTGATAACTCAGTCTATGATGAAGCGATGCGATTAGGACGCGAATATCGTGACTCTCTCCGCCCAGGTTCTCTAAAGCCAGTCGATGATTAAATGTACATTCTCGATACTGATCATCTCAGTGTTTTAGATCATGGAGGAGCTAGCGCTCAACGTCTGCTACAACGGTTGGCAAGCATCAGTTCTAATCAAGTAGCAGCCAGCATTATCAGCTATGAAGAGCAAATGCGGGGATGGTTAAGTTACATCGCCAAAGCCCAAACTATTGAACAGCAAGTTGAAACTTATAAGCAGTTAAAGCGGCAACTAGCAAACTATTGCGCGATTCCGATTCTTGAGTTTGATGAACAAGCCGCCCAAGAGTTTCAACGTCTCAGGAAAAAGTATCCCAGGCTTGGCGCAATGGACTTGAAAATTGCATCGGTTGGGCTAGTGAATCGAGCGGTTTTGTTGACTCGTAATAGTACCGACTTTGGGCAAATTTCTGGTTTATTCATTGAGGATTGGACATAAGAATGGGAGTTATGTAGCGCCAGAGGTTGGCGCCAAGGCCCATTGCTGACGCTCTCGCAAATATAATTCTATTTTTCGTGCTTCATAGCCTGTCCATCTCAAAGATCATATTTGTGATCGCCCTGAAAATCGAGCCGCCCCCGCCGCCGCGATCGTAACCAGTAAAATAGCAACCATCGCCCGAAATTCCAGCCTTTCTCCCAGAATGACAAAACCGGCGATCGCCGCCGCTACAGGCTCCAAACTGAGTAATACGCCGAATACTTGAACGGGGAGCGATCGCAGTGCTTCTAGCTCTAGGGAGTAAGGAATGGCAGACGCTAGTAAAGCCACCCCAAACCCAGAAAACAATAGCTGCGGCTGCAGCAATGACGTCCCTTCGGCGGCAATCCCCACTGGCAAAAGCACAAATGCACCGATCGCCATAGCCCAAGCCAATCCCTCTCCCCCAGCCAACGCCTGTCCAGTGCGGGCTGAGAGGATAATATAAGCGGCCCAAAGGCTACCGGCCAGTAGCGCCAGGGCAATGCCCCACAAGTCTAAAATAAATCCGCCGATCGGGGACAGTAAGCCAATCCCAACCCCTGCCAGCACAACCCACAGCACATCCAGTCGGCGGCGAGAGTTGACGACGGCGACGCCCAGCGGCCCGATGAACTCCAGCGCCACGGCGACGCCAATGGGAATTCGCTCAATCGCTGCGTAGAAGGCAAAATTCATAAACGCCAGGGAGAGCCCAAACAGAATCAGCAACCACAGGTGGATTCGCACCTGGCTGCGCCATTGGGGACGCCACAGCAGGAATAGAATGGCGGCGGCGAACCCCACGCGCAAAAGCACCACCCCTGCCGGTCCAGCTTGCTGAAATAAGGCTTTTGCGAACGCTGATCCAACCTGGGTTGACCCAATCGAGAGCAACACTAAAGTGATGGGAGGAAAGGAGACAGAAAAGGCCATTCGTTTCATATTCATGACCCGGCTTGGAAGGGTGTCCCCAATACTGTTTGGGTAACATTTTGGAGATTCCCAACAACTCGTATAGAGGTTGTATACAACGTCTATGTGGACGAATATATGGACAAATAGTCAGGCTTATCCGAACGGTATTGCGGATCGCCCTACTTTCCGAGTTCTTTACTTTTCTTTCATAATATTTAAGAAAATATGCCGAAATCCAAAAAGGTTGATTAACTGGGAGCATTCGTCAAGGGGACTCCAGTTAAGGGAATAGCGCCATGAAAATTCTGCTGGTAGAAGATGATGAGCGGATAGCGGACGCCCTGGCGGAAGACCTCACCGACCAACACTATCTCACCGATGTTGTCTATGATGGGCAAGCGGGTTGGGAAATGGCGGACGCCTTCACCTA
>JAKSDM010001053.1 GCA_022360135.1 Pseudanabaenales cyanobacterium
AGCAATCGCCCCGATCCCCGCCTGAGACAGACCGAAATATCTCATCAGGCCGCCTCTCTGTTGCAGATTCTACCCATCGACAACAGACATTTAGTGCTAATTTCGACCCAATCAGTTTCAGGCAAGGGAACTGCTTTCGAGATTTTTACCCGCCGAGGCAACTACTTAGGCACGCTCAAACTCAGTGTTGCGCTCCAGCAGATCGTCACAACACCTACTCCCTACCGCTTGCTGGCAATTGAGCAGGAGCACGATAGCACGATTCTAATCGTCGACTTAAAACCTTTCAGAGTATTTCGACTCAAACTCAATATTGCCCCCACCCTGATCACCGCTACAGACTGGGGCTATTTGTTCATGGATGTTCAGGGGCAAATTTTGCTCTGCGATCGGGATACCAATACTATCGGCCGAATTGATGGTCCTAGTCGCCCAACCGCAATGATTCCCTCTCAGCAACATGGATTGTTAATCGCCACATGGGAGGAAACTCAAGGCCAACTGTATCGCGTAGACCTCAGACAGCTCGATTTAGACATTTTGTTTTGAATCAATTCATCAGACCCAATTGTTTTAAGCGTTCATCGGTAAAATCTGCTACGACTAACTTTGCTCCCAATGCATATAGCTTATCTGGTCCATGGGTTGAGGCGATCCCAATGGTCGTAATTCCGGCAGCGACAGCAGCGCGAATTCCGGCGGGAGAATCTTCAAATACAACCCCTTGTTCTGGCGTTAGGTCCAATCGGCGCAACGCCTCTTGATAGGGCAAGGGATCGGGCTTACCCAGCGGCAGATCCCCACTGATAATCACCAAGTCAAAGGTCTGGTCCAGCTTTAGGGTCTGCAGCATAAATTCGGCATTGGGGCGGGGGGCATTGGTGACGATCGCAGATGGCATGCCTTGCCGCTTGATCCAATCGATTAACGGCAGCAGTCCTGGCAAAGGCTGGAGCCGTCCTTTGGCCGTTTCTCGGAAGCGAGCCTCTTTGGTCAGACTAAATTGCTGCTTCTCCTCTGGAGAGAGCTGCGGTAGCAGATCTTGAAGAATATCAAGATTCAGTCGACCACTAATATGCTGTTGAAAAAAGGATTCATCAATATCTAATCCGTAATCTCGCAGCAATTTTCCCCAGATCAAGAAATGAATCGGGTCAGTGATGGCAAGGGCGCCATCAAGATCGAATAAAATTGCCTGCAGCATGATTGTTTCTGGTTAGGCTAAAATAGCGATTCTCACTGGTGTTGAATACATTTCAGTGAAGGCAGGGTATAGGGTGTAGGGTGCGGACTATAGTCAATGCAAATGAAACCGCTAATGAAACCGCTATAGATCTAGCTTTGTTATTCATTTGTTACTTAACTTAACATAAATATTTGGAGTAGCTGAATTCCCAAGCTGGGTCGTCTCTAGTTTGACTACGGGTTACCATAGGGATGTTTCAAAAACGGCTTTGATCAGCAAGGTATGGAGGATCCGGGATGCAAACATCCTACGATAGCGACAAGCGCAAGATTTTGTCAGCCGTAAGCCATGGGTCAATTTTCTTCAGCGCTCTGGTTCTCACCGCTGGTATTCCGATCGCAATCTGGTTTATCTCAGATGACCCAGTTGTGAAGGATAATGCCCGCGAAGCCCTCAACTTTCATCTCAACGTTTGGATTTATGGCATTATCTTCGGAATTTTGACCTGGATTCTAATTGGCTATGTCTTGCTAGGCATCCTTTTTTTGGTTCAGATCATCATGCCCATCCTGGCGGTGATCAAAATTTTGGGCGACTCTGACAGCGTTTACCGTTACCCATTTATTTTCCGACCTTTGTAGCGGCGGCGCACACCAGACCATAGGTTATCTGTGCTACCTTCATCAGATGAAATTTCCTGATATCCTGGCCAATTAGAAGCGGTTCAAAGTTTCAATTCCTACTCAGGCATTTCGATGCCTGTTTTTTTTATTAATCGAGGTAATGGGCATAAGACTAAGTCTTCTACTGGGTAACAGAGCTGATTTATGCTCATCTTCTTCCAGTTGAAATACTTAACTATACGTTTTCTATATCGGCTTCAGGGGGATTTAAATCCGTGTAAACACTTATTGCCCCTTTTCCTGATTTAGCCTTTTGAGACCTGAAAACTATTGAAGATAGTGGAAAGTTTCCATATCTTAGAGTGAACCTGTATGCCGTTTTTTATTTTTTCCAGGACAATCGTGAAGAAACGTCGCTGGCTTAATTTCACAGAACTTCTACTGCTATTGGGATCAGGGGCGGGGGCTATGGCTTCGGTCGCTACCCAACAGATTTTTTATACAACTGCTCCCCTCTCCCTTTTGGTGGCGGTGGGCTTGCTAAATCGAAAGCAATTCGAACATCAAAGCGAAAAAAATGCTACCGCCTTAGAGGATATCGATCAGCGGATGTTCCACAATGTCCATCAACTTCAGGAACAGCTGAACGCCTTACCCTCACCTGAGTCATTGACGAACTTTCAGCGTTCAGTTATGGCTCATAACGATCGTTCGATCGTCCGCTTCTCTCGGGAAATCGAGAAGACAAATCAGCAGCTTGAACAGCGGCTTCAGGCGATGGGACCGCCTGATCTCAGCCAACTCTACCAAGATATGGAGCAGTTGAACGATCAATATGCTCATCTTATGGTGTCATTCACTAACCTCACTAAACAGGTTCAGCAACTCTCCCATGTTCCAAGAGTTGAGGCGGCGGAAACACAAATTGCTCAGCTCAAGACTGAAGTCCTGCAGATGCAGGTTAATCTGGAGACTTTCAGCAGTGACAGCCGGACGACTTTTTCTAAGCTGCAAGATAGTGTCCAGCATTTTGACCATCGTTTACGTCAACTGCCTACCGAACTTGATCCCAAAATCCTGCAAGAAGAGGTTAAGCAGTTAATTCAGGTAATCCCTGAGTTAGCATCTCGGCGAGACTTATCCGATGTAGTTATAAACGTGCAGGAGTTAGGGGAGCAGCAGCAACTTCTGAGTGAGTCTATTGAAGTCCTCAGAGAAATGCTGTCCCAACGTCTCCAAGCCCTTTCGACAGAATCAGCCGCTGGCCTTTCGACTTCAGAATCCCCAGATGCCTCTTCGGAGGCTATCAAACAAGAGTTGAATCAGCTCACAACCGGATTAGTCAATTTGGAGCAACAGTTGCAGTCACTCCAGGTTCAGACCTATCCTCAGATAGAGCTGCAGCAGGCGGTGACTGTCTATCTAAATGAGTTTCAGGATAAACAGCAACAACAGCTGGGCAGACTTAAAAAATGCGCTGACTCTTTAGAATTGCAACAAAAGCAAGTTAATTGGCAACTTCAGCAGATCTCGCCAAACCTGGATACAGCGGCTCTGGAGCAACAGGTTAGAGTCTTATCGAGTCGGTTAGAGACGACCGAAGGCCATGTAGCCGAAGTGGAAAGAAATTTGGCGGGTGGCAACCCCGCTAATTCCGCCATTGCCTCATCGGCTCAGACTGAGTGGATTGTGGATTTGCAGCCTAAATCCCCGCTTCGGAGAGATTTAAACCAGTCTATCCCATCGTCGAAAGGCAGTCGCGCTGCTCTGGAAAGGGCTTTAGAGCAGGCTCAGGAACGCTTGATCTTGGTTTGGCCCTGGGCTGCTCAATGTGAATTAGATGAATCGATGATAGAAAAATTCCAGCAATTGCTGAGGCGACAATGTCATTTGGAGATTGGCTGGTGCCATCTTGGCGATCGCCGAGATGGCCGATTCATTCGCACTATCTCCCAAAGATGGCGGGTGGAACCCGGCCAAAAGCGACTACTAAAAAATGCGCTTAATAAACTTTTACCGCTCAAACAAGCTTATCCCGATCACTTCAAATTCAAGATTCTAGGTACAGATGAGAATTTCCTGGTGTGCGATGACACCTTTGCCATTCTAGGGGTTCAGCAACTGGCGACCAGCAACACCGTCTTCCCAGAACTGAGCATGAAGCTTCGGACAACCGATCCGCTGGTGATTGAGGAACTGACCAAACGGTTTAACGATCCCATGCTCGACCCTCAAGATGCGGTTGCCTACTTTAACCGAGCTGGCACCCGACAAGACTTAGGAGATTATTGGGGAGCCATTGCTGATTATACTCAGGTGCTTTGCATTAATCCATGGGATGCCGCAGTCTATAATAATCGCGGCCTGATCTGGGCGGACCTAAATGAGTTCACTCCCGCAATAACGGACTTTAGCGACGCCATTAAGCATGATCCCAATTCATTTACGCTTTACTGCAATCGGGGGGTTCTTCAACTAGAGCACGGAGATCTGCAAGCAGCGATCTCAGACCTTAACAAAGCAGTCCAGCTCAATCCTCTATCTCCCATCCCCTATTTCTATCGAGGAACCGCCCTGCAGAAAGTAGGGGACCTGCCTGGCGCGATCGAAGACTATGGAGCTGCGATTGAACGAAGTGACAACATCGCTCTGCCTTACTGTTACCGGGGCGCCGCCTATCAAAAGATAGGGGATGTACGGCGGGCCATTGCAGATTTAGAAGCTGCTGCCGAATTGCTTAAAGGCCAAAACGATTCCAATAATCTAACTCAGGTTATCAGAACACTAAATAAGCTCAAAAGTAGCAGTACAGTTCAATCAGTCGTCGCGACCAATACCCATTGATCGCAGAAGTGAAGCGGGTATTATGCCGCTCAAATTGCTAGTGCAGGCAGTACTTGAAAGTGTCCATTGGTAGTTGTTGTTAGGGGAGGCATAAGCTTTAGTTTGCAATGGGGCGCTTATATCAACGCACTTCGTCCCAAAGGACGCTTGCATTTTGTTGGAGTTGTACCGAACGCAATTCAAGCTTACGCTTTCCCTTTGTTAGTTGGGCAAAAATCTTTATCTGGGAGTCCTCTCGGTAGCCCGA
>JAKSDM010001321.1 GCA_022360135.1 Pseudanabaenales cyanobacterium
AGCTTACTCAATGCTGACGCCCCGAAATGTTTCAGCCTTTTTACGGCTGGCCACAGGGGCCTTTTCTATCTGCCGCGATCGCTGCTGGTGAGTTTGAAAATAAGCCTGCCAAGACTTAGGCGCATCCAGAGTTTCACCGCCGTGCTGGGTCAAGCGTTTGCGAACCTGACAAAGTACGGGCGTATTGACACAAGCGCCAGCGATAATCACCTGCCCTTTGGTGAGCGCTGGCAATTCCTTCAGTAAATCCCGTCCTGCCGCCTCCACGCCGTACTTGAGGCTGTCCTGATCCACTGGGTTGACAATCCGCATCAGAAACTGGCTCATGCATTGGGACAGGACATCCGAATCTAACTTGCCAGGACGCTGGGTGATCAGGCCAACACCCAAGCCGAACTTCCGCCCTTCACTCAAAATCGTACGCAATACAGCCTTGCAGCGGGAGGGGGCATGGGAGGAGGCGAATCGGTGAGCTTCTTCTAACAAGATAAAGACTGGATAGGGCAAATAGTTCTCATCCTCCGAGCTAAGCTTTTCCTTAGCCGTATTCATTCGGGCCAGATAGGACTGGCGCAATACGGCAGCGCAGATTACCTGCTGCTCTTCCTGGCTAATCTCGTTCATCTGTAGCACCGTGGCCTGCCCTGGTTCAAACAAATCCTTGGGGGCCAAATGATTCATCCGGTGGAAATAGGGCGATCGCTCTAATCGCTCTAATTTCCACTCAAGCGCCGGGGCCGAAGACCCCGTTTTTTCATTGCCCTCTTCATCAATCGTCCGATCAGCTTCGTAGACAGCCGCAATTAAATCCTGCACATCCCAACGATAGTCCCCCTTCCGATGGCGCTTAAGAATAGCGAAGGCTTTGTTGAGGATAGACTGCTGACGATCGCTCATCTCTGGCAGCAGAGTCAATAAATCGTAGTAGTCTAGAGAAGACATCCGAATGTGGATATCCTCAGGCGTTAGCACATTAATCTTGGGGGCATAACCGTCAACGGTCTTAAACACCTGGTGTCCCCGCATGTCAGCTAGAGTGCCATATTCACCATGGGGGTCAAAAATTAGCACCGCCGCCCGGTTGTAAGGTCGCAGCAGTTCTTCAATCAGCACCCCCGCAGTGTAGGATTTTCCAGAACCGGTCCCAGCCAGAATCGCCATGTGGGTACTGACCAATTCCTTCACATCTAGAGATACGGGGACCGCCTCATTGGGGCGAAGTAAAAGATGACCGATGTGGGCTGATCCCACATCCCCTAGCTGCTTCTTGTTCAAAATCTGTTGCAGTGCGGCGTCATCGGCAAGATACACTTTAGCCCCTGGATCGGGTGTAATCCGAGGGTTCATGAATCCCAACGCAGGATGGAAATGACCGATCACATCTACACTCACTTCATAGATTTCCGGATTGGGGTAAACAAAGCCCACGAGCGCGGCGATCGCCTCTGGACTAATTTCCGTATCCGCAAAAATGCGATCGGGCAGATGATCGATTAAGCGCCGATCGGAAATTTTTCCCAAGATTTGGAGTAGGGTATTTTCAGTTCCGGCCACCGTAACCTGATAGTAGACAAACTCGCCAATTTTGACCTGACGATTGTCCGCGGTGATAAAGACATACTGATTCCCATTTTCTCCAGGACCTTTGACTGTTCCAATCGCCTGGGAGGATTTAAATTTAGGCGCCAACACCATGCCGCTTCACCGATTCTAACTATGACTACACCCTACACCCTACACCCTGTCTTCACTGAGATATATTCCACACCAGCCAGAACCCTATCAGTGATAAACAATGAGTTCTGAAGGAGGGAACTCTCAAGGCATAATCAAACTCTCAGATATTAGGGAAGCGCATTTGCCCAGGGGCACTCCCTCACAATGTTTATTGAGTCCCGTTGAGGCCGAGAGACTACCCAAAAGCGATTCAGGGTAACAGTTTGGGGTTGATCTTAGTCAAATCTTTAGCACACTTACAAGAAAAATTACCGTGATCAGTAATCCGTTTACGGAAACTGAAGAATGGGAAACCTCTGTGTATAGTTTGCTTAATCTATGGTGGACTGACATCAAACTCAAACAGGTGAAAAGATTAGGGAAAGTCTATCTATAAAAGGCTAGGCTCTGACGTTAGATTGATTATAGAAAACCCTTGAGTTTGAGTGGTTACGAGGCAAGTTTATCCTTTACGCCCTTAATTTTTGGTACGGTTCTGTGATCCAAGAGAATGACATTCAGCCCTTAGAGCAGTTGTCTCAGAGAGAGGCAGTGGCTGAGTCTGACATCTCTAGTCAATCCTATGGCGTTCCTTCTTCAGGTAACGTGGCGATTGTAACTGAGCGACTTCAGGCCAGGTCTCGTCGAATTCTGGCGACCATCCAAATTCCTCAACCTTTAGAGCCGGTATGGAAAATTTTGACTGACTATGATCAGCTGGCCAATTTTATTCCCAACCTCTCCAAGAGCCGCCGCTTACCCCATCCTTCTGGTGGGATTCGGCTGGAGCAAATCGGCGCCCAGTGTTTTTTAAACATTAAGTTTTGCGCTCGAGTGGTTTTAGATATGTATGAAAAGTTCCCTTACGAACTTGGGTTTCAGATGGTTGAGGGGGATTTCAAGATTTTTGAAGGGTGCTGGCGTTTAGAACCTATTACTTGTCAGGGCTTGATTGGCACAAAGCTAAGCTACGACCTCCTGATCAAACCTCCCCGAGCGATCCCGGCCGCTTTGATAGAACGCCATATCCGCCATGACTTAACTCGAAACTTGTTGGCCATTCGTCAACAGGTGATTGAACAGCTGATTTGAATTCGCGGGCTTCATATTGTAGAGACATAGCAATGCTACATCTCTACAATATGGGCGAGATATCTGTCATAAAGCAGACTCAAAATACGTAATAATACGCAAAAAGCGCTAAGAAAACTTTGCTTAGCGCTTTAATCAATCTCCTCAATATACCCCCAGGGGAATTCGAATCCCCGTCGCCTCCGTGAAAGGGAGGTGTCCTAGGCCTCTAGACGATGGGGGCGTGTTCTTGAGACCTTGATGAGTATAGCCAACCGCAGACACATGTGTCAATTAGTTGCGCCTCAAAGCCGATATCGCCATCCTGCCAAAGCAGCCTCTTTTGTCAGACGCCAGAGTTCCGCAGACGAATCAACTGGCGTCTCATCTCAGGTGAAGCTTCAACTTCCTGAATTTCCTTCACATCAATTTTGGTCTGAAGTGACTCCAGATATTCGTCGTTGCCGTAGGCAACGGCGTCAATCAAGGTTTGTAGAAGTTGTTCGCGATCGCGCATGCTCAACTTCTCCTCAATAATCCGAAATTTCAACTTGACTTCGCACTCGTAAACGCCAATCTGATTGGCGGTAGGTTGACGCTCAACAGAACTTGCCATTCCTGTAAACCTAATGTCTAACTGGTCTAATGGGATTAAGCAGAGATGAACTGAAGCCAATCAAAATTTGTGTCAGCGTTATCTCTAGGGATAGATGAGTAAGCGACCTTTTTGATTAAGACTAAGCCTCTACTTAACTTAGAATTTAGCATTCCCATAAAATGTTCTGAATCCGCTAAATAGCTGAACTTAGATCAAACTCAATGCGGATTTAGATCGTCCTTGATAGGGATCGATAGGGATCGACCAACTCTCTATGAAAGAGGGGTATTCAGGCTTAGTTTTGCAACTGTGTTCGATTGTCAATTGAATACTATGTAGCGCCTAGTACACCCGTAAGTCGTATAAATCGAAACAGCGAAATACCCTATTGGACAGCCGATTCAAGCCTTTTAGCGACAATCAAACCTGACCTTTGCAAAGGCTTAAGGAAAAATGATTGAGCAACCTCATTTCAAACTTTTTTGAATCATCGTATTTTGTGACTAGAACTAATTGATACTAGCCTTAGTTATGAAGGGGACTATTCTAATCGTTAAATCTATCCGGGCTCAAGCATGAACTTGGTATTCTCATCAAAGAACCCATTCACATTTAAGACAATCGTTTTTATACTTTCCTCTTTTATATACCTCTTTTATACATTGCCTTTTTATGCATTGCTCAAAAAACAAAATAAATTATACATTTCACCCAACTTTTATACTGAGCGCCAAAGGATAGCGCCAGGACGTTAAATGCCAGATTAGCAATAATCAACCTCTAAATATCAAAGATCAAACGAGTAAACGCCAGCGGTTAGCTCTGTAAAAAAAATAACTTGGTATTTGCACTGGAGCTAGTTTAAGATTAAAAACTACCCTGCTACGCTGCCCCTATACTTTCCGACTCCCTGTCTCTGAATCATAAGTTCCAGGGAATAATAGTTCCAGAGCATACCATAAAAATTAAAAATTACAAGGAGCAGGACTCAATTCATTAAAAATTGCTGTAAAAACAGTTCTGTTTCGGCTAATGTCGTGGAACCTGGTGAAAGGGAGGTTAGTTTAGGACTGTAGGCTCCCGGAGATTCACCATCGACATGTGTTAAGACTATTGGCATAGGCCAATAGGTCGTTCGTTTACTCGACAATGGTGCTTCAGGCTTTCAAAGGACATTTGAGAGCCTGCGATTAGACAGACACAAGGTTAAGGAAAGAGTCATGGGGTTATTTGA
>JAKSDM010000819.1 GCA_022360135.1 Pseudanabaenales cyanobacterium
AAACCCTGTTCACCGTCGCCCAGCGCCAGGGTTTACCTCAAATCAAGCTGAAATATGCGGG
This sequence comes from Pseudanabaenales cyanobacterium, assembly GCA_022360135.1. GTDB lineage: Bacteria > Cyanobacteriota > Cyanobacteriia > Phormidesmidales > Phormidesmidaceae > JAKSDM01. The sequence goes on from JAKSDM010000819.1 coordinate 62, forward strand.
GGGAGAAGCCACCCTTCACTTTTCCCTGATTCAAAAGTTGCACGATCGCGCCGTCAAACTCGCTCAACAATCTGGCTTGCGCTTAAGCGAAGTGGTGTTGAGCAATGGGGTCGCCCTCACCCCCGCCATGTTGGATTGGTTCGAAACCGCCCAGGCGCGATTGATGATCTCCCTGGATGGCTTAGGCGTTGTGCATGATCATCAACGCCCGTTCAAGAGCGGCGGCGCCAGCTTCGCCCAGGTGGTTCATACCTTAGAAAACCTGGTTCAGCCTCGCCAGATTGACCTCCACCTCAGCGTTACCGTGACGGGCGCCAGCGCCCCCCATCTCGCCGAGTTGGTCCACTGGATTCTAGCCCATGACTGGCCTTTTAGTCTTAACTTTTATCGCCAAACCCCCCTCAGCGCCAATCGCCAGGAGCTGGAGCTGGAGGAGCAGGCGATCATTACTGGGATGCAAGCGGCCTATCAAGTGATTGAACAAAATTTGCCAGATCGCCCCTTATTGAATGGCCTGTTGGATAAAGTCCAAAGCCAGGCCCACACTCACACCTGTGGGGTGGGGCAAACCTATGCGGTGATCACTCATACCGGAAAGGTGTCTCAATGTCAGATGCAGTTGGATGATCCGGTGAGCGATCGCCTCGATCCTCATACCCTCTTGCCTGAATTGGCCAACGGCCCGATCCAAAACTTGCCCATCCAAGAAAAATCAGGCTGCCAGTCCTGTCCCTATCGCTATCGTTGTACTGGGGGATGTCCAGTGGAAACCTTCCGTGTCACCGGGCGCTGGGATGTGAAAAGCCCCAACTGTGGCGTCTATCAGGCGCTCTATCCAGAGCTATTGCGGCTGGAGGGGTTGCGATTGCTCAAGGTTCACGGTCATTGAGTTCTATTCCTAGAGTGACAGGGTAGGCAGGGGGAAGCAGAGGAGGATTAAGGTTAGCGAGCCCCTACAGAGATGAATACCCCACAACGATTCGCGCTTCTTCCTAAGATAATCCCGAATCATCAATGTTCTACTGGGCTAGAATTTGGGCTGATTGCTGGGCTAATTGTTGGTGGTTCAGCCTGCATTCGACACTTTGCCCTACGGATCATGCTTTACGGCATAGGTTATATCCCCTGGAACTATGCCCGTTTTCTGGATTACGCCGCTGAGCGTCTCTTCCTACAAAAGCTTGGCGGGGGCTATATCTTCATTCATCGAATGCTGCTGGAGCATTTTGCCCGGATGGAATTGGATCGGACACAGAGCTAAAGCATATGGCGATTCTCGCTTGTGAGGAATACATCTCAGTGAGGACATCTACTGCAAGCGCTGGTAGATAGCTTACTCAGCAAACATTTCAGCTAAGATATCAAGAACTGCTTGTTGCTCATCTTGATTGATTTGACCAATCCTTTTTATCAATCTGGCTTTATCTACTGTACGGAGCTGATCGAGAACTATTTG
>JAKSDM010000811.1 GCA_022360135.1 Pseudanabaenales cyanobacterium
CTTTACGGATACCCTAAGCGCAACCCTAGCGGTCGCCTTCAGCCGGGATGGAGCACTTTTCGCGACGGGCAATGCAGATGGGGAGGTGCGGGTATGGCAAGCTGTGGACGGACAGAAACTGCTGATCTTCAAGGGACACCGAAGTTGGGCCACTGCTGTCGCCTTTAGCCCGAATGGTCAATTCCTGGCCAGTGGCAGTTTCGACCAAACGATCAAATTGTGGGATCTTTCTACTGGCGAGTGCCTCAAAACCCTCAGGGGGCATACCAGTTGGGTTTGGTCCGTGGCCTTTAGCCCCGATGGCTGGACCTTAGCCAGCGGCGGCAACGATCATCAGGTCAAATTGTGGAATTTGGCTACAGGTGAGTGTACTAAAACCTTTCAGGAACATACGGGTACGGTCTGGTCGGTCGCCTTTAGTCCGGATGGGCGAATCTTAGCTAGCGGCAGTGATGACCACACTGCAAGACTATGGGACATCAATCGGGGTGAATCAATTAAAATCTTGCGGGGTCATACCAGCTGGGTTAGGGCGATCGCCTTTAGCGCTGGCGGGCGAAACCTAGTCACCGCCAGTAAAGACTCGACAATTAGGGTGTGGGATATCGCTGCAGGGGAATGCCTTAAAACCCTAAAGGGACATACGAATTTGGTCACATCGGTTGGGCTCAGCTCCAATGGCGCAACGATCGCCAGCGGTAGTCAAGATTGTACGGTGAGATTATGGGACACCGTCACTGGCGAGTGCATTAAAACCTTAAAGGGCCATCCTACTGGCGTCTGGTCTATCGCCTTTCATACTGACAACCAAACCTTAATCAGCGGCAGCAATGATAGTACGGTCAAACTGTGGAATACTCAGACCGGTCAATCCCTCAGAACTTTCCAAGGGTACAGCTCTGGGGTAAAGGCGGTCAACTTTAGTCCCGATGGGTATACCTTGGCCAGTGGCGGCGATGACAAGACCATCAGCCTTTGGGATGTTCAATCGGGTGACTGTCGGATCACTTTATCGGGGCATCGCAGTTGGATCTGGGATGTTGTTTTTAGCCGGGATGGTCAAACCTTAGCCAGTAGTAGCAATGATCGCACCTTGCGGCTGTGGACTGTTCAGACGGGTGAATGCGTCAAGGTTTGTCAGGAGCACACCAATCTGGTCATGTCTGTCGCCTTTAGTCCAGACGATCAATCCTTAGCGAGCGGTAGTAGCGACCAAACCGTCAAAGTATGGGATGTCCATACGGGAGAATGTCTGAAGACTTTGTCTCATACGGGTCGAGTTTGGTCAGTTGCTTATCTGCCCCAGGCAGACTCCGGCAACGCCCCAACGGATCAATTGATAGCCAGCGGCAGCGATGAAAAAGACATCAAGCTTTGGCATGTTAAGACTGGAGAATGCATCAGTGTTTTGCCAGGAAATACTGGCTTAGTCTTTGCGGTCGCCTTTAGTCCAGAAGGGCGATTTTTGGCTAGCAGCAGCGATGATGCAGCGGTCATGCTCTGGCATGTGAAGTCTGGCGAACGCCTGAAAACCTTGACCGGACATGTTGGCGCTGTGTGGTCCGTCGCTTTTAGTTCAGATGGCCAAATTCTAGCAAGTTGTGGTAATGACAGAACCGTGAGGCTGTGGGATGTTCAGTCCGGTGAATGTCTCAAAACGTTGAAGGGGCATACTGGCGAAGTTTGGTCTATTGCGTTCAGTCCTTTGGGTTCAATCTTAGCCAGTGGTAGTCAAGATGGAACTGTCAAACTCTGGGACATTTCAACTGGCGAATGCCTTAATACGTTGAGAGCCATCCGACCCTATGAAGCCATGAATATCACCGCCGTCACCAGCTTAACTGAAGCTCAGAAGGAAACCTTGAAGCGATTAGGCGCGGTGGAGAGAGCCGAACACTGAACAAGCGTTCAGGAGTCAGCACAAAGAGTTCGGAGCGAGTTGGCTGATCCTTGGGGCGATCGCAAATCATGGCGCGAGCGATCGCCCCTATCCTAGTTTGCTCTCCCGAGTTCTGGCCATTTAGAATTTGACCAAGATGGCATTGCTTAATGCTGGGATGGATTGCCCTCATCCCCAACCCTTCTCCCCAGGGAGAAGGGAACCAGAATCAAAGTCCCTCTCCTTGGGGAGAGGGATTTAGGGTGAGGGCAATTGAGGCAATGCCATGAGTCTTTCATCCCTCGATTCAGCAATGCCGCCAGGATTCCTGTGCTCCAGAAACTATCCGTGGGAAGGAGCCACATTAGGTTCCAATCCCTGCTGCCAGCATTTGATAGACACTCCATCCCCACCAGGGCGACAGAACGCTGCACACGGCAAGTACAGCGGCGAGAACCAAACCCAGGATAGCTTTCCTTCGAGCCTGCGCCCCACAAATGACCCTGGTGTCTCGGATGACACGGGTTCCGGGAGGGGGAAATTGCTCCGCCTGGAGCGCCTTAAATGACAAACGGGCAACCCAGCCCGAGACCAGAATGAGACACAGGCTAGTGACAACAAGAAAGCCGCTCAGAACTGGGCCAAACTGCTCCAACGCTTCTTCTGGCGACTCTTTCGCCAGCTCCTGGATATCCTGCAGAAACTGTTCTAAGGCATAGATGGCAGCGAGGCCGAGCCCACTCAAAACAATCGCTAGACCCAAAACTCTCCTTCGGAGTCTCTTGTCTGCAATCAGAACTTGGTTAGTAGAATCTGAGGACATGCTGCAGTAAATCCTTCCGCTTGCA
>JAKSDM010001347.1 GCA_022360135.1 Pseudanabaenales cyanobacterium
AAAGTCTGGGGTGAATTGGGGGTCAAACCGACTCTCTTCCTGGTCTAAAACTTGCCGTTGAGCAACCCGCTCCAGTACGGCATTTCTCAAATCACGATTGCCCTGGATTACAATGTTGATTAGATCAGGCAGCGTAAGTTCGATCACCGTAGCAGTAGGCGGGATACCCTGAATTGCTTCCGCTTCAGTTAAAAATGGCTCGTCTGGAGAGGTTGGCGGGATTGGAGGGATTTGAGCCCGAGTCGGCGCAGAAAGCGCGATCGCACTGAAAATCACCGCCTGAATCGTTATCCCTACCGTTAACAGCGATGAATGTCGGATAAGGTCAAACATCATTAATTTTCTAATCATCAGCCCCATTGCTCTTAACGGATTAGCGTACAAACCCTCCACCCCTTCACCCCCTGCCCCTCACTCTCCACGCAATGCCTGCACCACATCAATTTGGGTAACCCGCAGAGCCGGGAAAAAACTGGCGCCTACCCCGACAACAAGAGCTGCACCATGGACGTTGCGGCATCGCGCAGCTTAAATTCATAGGGGGCAATAAACAACGTTGTGGTGGCGGTTTGGGTGAGAAAATGCACGGCGGTCACGGCGGCGACGCCAGCCACCGCACTCAATAGCACAACTTCAACCATGAACTGAAGCATCACCTCTATATCGGTCGCCCCGACCGCACGCCGCAGGCCAATTTCTCGCGTCCGCTCGACAACCGAGGCGACGGTAATGTTAGCGATTCCGACACCGCCGATGACCAACGCTAGCAGTCCCACAATATTGAGGATCATCGCAGAGGTGCGCTGTTGCTGATCTTCCATGTAGAGATCCTCGGCATTGCCATACACATACACCTTAAAGTTGGGATGTCGCTGCAACAGGATTTCTTCCACCTGGTCCTGAACCACCTGGTACTGATTGAGTTGGCGCAGAGCGATCTGGGTGGCGCCATAGGAGAATCCCCCAGATAAGGCATTGCCATAGTTTCGCGTGACCCAGAGTTCACCTTGGGGCTGTTCGTCGGCATACTGGGTTTTGGTTTCGCTGACGCCCACCACAGTAAACCGAGTTCCCCCAGCATAGACCCCCTGACCCAAAGCGCTTTGCCCTTGGAACAGCTGATCGACTAAGGCCTGATCGAGGATGGCCACGGGGTGATACTGCTCAAAATCAGCGGCCTCAAAAAAACGTCCCTGCAGAATTTTGCGGCCGGTGGTTTGCTGATAGTTTTCGGAAACCCCAACCACCCGGGCGTCAGCCACCTGTTGTCCCTGAAACTGAATGCTAGATAGTCCATATATTTGACTGATTGTGCTGATGCTGAGGATACCGGGAACAGTCTGTTGTAAAACGCTGATATCCTCTTCGCTCACCTTGGGCTGCTCCGAGAAAGTGAAGCCTTCGGCAGGGACAATATACGGTACAACGAAGGGATTATCTCGAGCGGCTAGTTTCTGCTGGATTTGGGCATTGGTGATGGCGCCAATGTTTAAGGTGGCGTTGACAGCGGCCACCCCCATGAAAATGCCCAGTGCGGTCAATCCAGAGCGAACCAGGTTGCCGCCCAGTTCCCGCGCCGTTATTAGGGTCAAATCAAGCGGTGAGAGAGCCATGGAGCATAATCCTTAAGGGGTAGACCTGCTTTCGAGCTTCGAGGAGATCCCGGCGGGATTGGCTAATGGGGTTCCTGGGGTCAGTTCGACGTCTGGCGGCAATGCTGGCGCAATCTCGTCCCCCGCTTGCAATCCAGAGATAATTTCTGCTGATTGAAGATTCTGAAGTCCCACCGTAACTTCTTGTTTTTGGGCCCTGCCGTCTTGATCTTTCAGCCAAACAAATTGGCTGCCCCCCTCATTTTGGATAGCCGTCAAGGGAACTGTCACCACAGCCTGTCGCTGCTCCAGAATGATTTCGACGCTAACGACACTACCCGGAATCAAGGCGCCGCCACTGGGCGCATCCAAGATGGCTTCCGCTTCAACCTTGCCCGGTTGTTCGCCGCCTCCCCTAGAGAAATTGTCGCCGCTTGCGGAAACCGCTTGGGGAGAAACGCGGGAGACGTAACCCGTGAAGGCCTGCGGATTTGGCCCAATCATGCTGACCCTTACGGGCATATTAACACTAACCTTGGCGGCATTGAGGGTGGTTAGCTGTAGGCGGACAGTTTCCTTTGTCGGGTCGCCAATGGTGAGAAGTCGCCCTCCTTGCTTAACCCCGTCTCCCGGTTTAACTTCGATCTTGAGGACCACCGCGTTGATGGGGGAGGTAATTTGATTGTCGGTTAGCTGGGTGCGGATGTTCTGGAGAGTCAATTGGTGATTGCGGACATCAAGTTCAGCATTGATTAACTCCACCTGGGCGTCTTTGAGGGCGGACAGGGCGTCATCCACATCTTGCTGATCTCTTCGATACTCATCTTCGGAAATAAAACCCCGATCAAACAAGGACTGCGAGTCCTTGAAGCGATCTTGGGCAGTTTGGAGTTTCTCTTGTTTCTCCTGAATGACTTCACGCTTACGCGCCAGAGTGTTCTGGGCTTTCTGATTTTCAACCAGTTGGTTATTGAGTTCCTGTTGTAACTCGCGATCGCGCACTACCAGCAGCACCGTACCTGCGTCGATCCGTTGACGCTCCTGGATCTGGATTGCTTCTACGGTGACATCATTGGGCGCCTTAAAAGTCTGTTGCCCCCCAAGTTCCACTATCCCCGACTCGGTAATTGTCAGCTCAATGGATCCCTCTTGAACCGGCATTGTTGGAATGGCGACGGGGTCTGGGGGTCTCTTCAGAAAAGTGTTATAACCTAACCATCCGGTTAATCCAGCTGCGAGCAACAATCCGGATCCAACGATCCATTTCACCCCACTGCGGGGCTTTTCCTCAGACTCTGACAGTCTATCCAGAAAAAGGTCTGGGGTTAATGGAGACGCACGAAATGGCTCAGCCTCGGGTTCAGCTTCGGGCCTAAAGTCAGCCGGGTTAGGAGGCGATTGGGTTTCGTACTCCGATGTCATATCTGGCTCCATCCGAACAACCTTGAACACATTACAACGGGGCAAGTTGACGCACTGTTTCAGGGGTCATATCATCTTTGAGCACTTTGCCGTCACTCATCATAATAATGCGTTGACTGTAACAGGCTACTTCGCGCGAGTGGGTAACCACGACAACCGTCATCCCACTCGCGTGCAGGGCCTGAAAGATCTGAATAACCTCTTTTGCAGAATGGGTGTCCAATGCGCCAGTAGGTTCGTCAGCTAGCAGAAGCACCGGACGATTGACAATCGCCCGGGCGATCGCTACCCGCTGCTGTTGTCCGCCCGATAGCTGTGACGGCTTTTTGTCGAGGCGATGGCTTAGTCCCATGCGGCTGAGGGCGGAGATCGCCCGTTTGCGCCGCGCCGCCATACCGACACCCGCATACATCATGGGCAAAATAACGTTGTCTAAAGCGGTTAAATTAGGCAGCAACTCATAGCGCTGAAACACAAATCCAATCTTATGATTGCGGATACGAGCCAGGCGATACTTGCCAATCTTGGAAACATCTACGCCGTCCAAGTAGTAGCGCCCAGCAGTAGGCCGATCCAGGCAGCCAATCAGGTTCATCAGCGTCGTCTTGCCAGAGCCCGACTGCCCCATGATGGCGCAATATTCGCCAGACCCAATAGACAGGCTAACTTGGTTACAGGCCCGGACAGCACCCTCACCCGAGCCATAGACGCGGTAGACGTTCTCCAGCCGAATAACCGATCTTGAGCGGCTCCCTGCAGCGCCTGACAATCCATTGTGATGATGATTCATATCCCAATCGCCTATCTTCAGTCCAGTATATTTCTAGGAAATGAAATTGGTTGCCTAAGCAAGGAAAAGGCGTCACTGAGCAGGTCAAAAATAGGCTGGATTTTCTGGAATGGGCAGGCAAGCTTGACATTCTTTAACTATTTTGGAGCAATTCTGGCAGAGTTCTGCATACTTGCCAGAATTCTTACGTTGGATTTATCCCGGGAGAAACATCCCGGTTACCGGGTTAGGCCATTCAGGTTGACTTTAACAACAAAAATGTTGCTTAATGTATATTATCAAGATAAGCAACATGTTTGTTGTTTAAAGGTGCAGTTGCTCTAAAAGCTGATTGGAGAACACAATGTTTTCTATTCCCGATGCACGGGCTGTTTTAGAAGTTTTGCGGCCTGTACAAGATCCCGAGCTTCGCCAGAGCTTGGTTGAATTGAACATGATTCGTAATGTAAAAGTGGTTGCTGGAAAGGTCAGCTTTACGCTGGTGTTAACCACACCAGCCTGTCCACTACGAGAGTTCATCGTTGAAGATTGTGAGAAGGCGGTTAAAACCTTGTCTGGTGTCGAAACAGTCGATATAGAGGTGACTGCAGAGACACCTCAACAGAAGTCCTTGCCCAATCGCCAAGGTATTGTAGGCGTCAAAAATATTCTGGCTGTTTCTAGTGGTAAGGGGGGGGTTGGCAAGAGCACGGTTGCAGTGAATGTGGCTGTGGCATTGGCTCAAGTTGGCGCCAAGGTCGGCCTCCTTGATGCCGATATCTATGGCCCTAATGCACCAACCATGCTCGGTTTAGCTGACGCAAATGTCATAGCCCAAGAGGGAACTCAAGGACAGGTGTTAGATCCTGCCTTTAATTATGGGGTTAAGCTCGTTTCGATGGGATTTTTGATCGATCCAGATCAACCCGTAATGTGGCGAGGACCCATGCTCAATGGCATAATTCGTCAGTTTCTATACCAAGTGCAGTGGGGAGAGTTAGATTATTTGATCGTAGATATGCCGCCTGGAACTGGAGATGCTCAGTTAACCCTGATACAAGCAGTACCCATGGCCGGGGCGGTCATTGTTACAACTCCACAGACTGTTTCCTTAATAGACGCTCGTCGTGGCTTGAAGATGTTTCAGCAGCTACAGACGCCGGTGCTGGGCATTGTGGAGAATATGAGCTATTTCATTCCGCCTGATTTACCGGATCGCCAGTATGACATTTTTGGTTCAGACGGGGGTAAGAGAGCGTCTCAAGAATTAGATGTGCCGCTGCTTGGCTGTGTTCCCCTAGAGCCATCACTGCGGCAAGGGGGCGATCGCGGCTTACCTATTGTCGCCGCTGATCCAGCATCGGCGTCGGCCCAGGCTTTAACCGCAATCGCCCAACAAATTGCTGCTCGAGTCTCCGTCGCTGCGCTGGCATCCTGAGATCTGAGAGGTCAGGCGCTATTTTTGAGTTGGCGAAGGTATACCTAGCGGGAGAAGACCATCATGAATCGACAACAACTTGAATCCTCAACGATATTGAATATTGAGCGAAACTTAAGACGACATTCGCTGCTCGCCCCAGCAGAGCTGAAGTGGCTAGAAAATTACTACATCGCCCAGATGAATAGATGCATGAATCCCGTAGGCCGCAAGATGCTCGCCTCTAAGATTCGACAATTGAACAAGCTGGTGCAAAGCCGTCTTGCCTTTTCGCGAAGCTAGTTTTATGGCATTTCAGACCCTGCATTTTCAGTACTTCTCCGGAACAACTGAAGTTTAGATTAAGGCACTAAATCTATGACTATGGACTACTTTGATTACGATGTCGTCATCATTGGTGGCGGACCAGCCGGTTGTACTTGCGCCCTCTATACGGCCCGCGCTGATTTCAAAACAGTCATCCTTGACAAAAATCCGGCGGCTGGAGCCTTGGCGATTACGCACAAAATTGCTAACTACCCAGGCGTAGATGGCGAGGTAGGCGGATACGAACTCCTTGAGGAGATCCGCGCCCAGGCAATTGAATTTGGTGCTGACTATAAGCAGGCGCAGGTTTTCTCAGTCGATGTCAGCGATACCCAGAAAAAAGTCTACACGCCAGCAGGAATATTCAGATGCCGCGCCCTGGTGCTTGCCTCTGGCGCAATGGGTCGGGGTGCCTCAATCCCTGGCGAGTCTGAATACTTGGGTCGGGGGGTGAGCTACTGTGCGACCTGTGACGGGGCCTTTATGCGCGATCGCGAAGTGGTCGTAGTGGGCGGTAGCGAAGAGGCGATTGCAGAAGCGCACGTCCTGACTAAATTTGCTTCCGCTATCCACTGGGTAACGCCTAAAGAACCTACCATGACAAACATCCATGTTGAGAACCTATTGGCTCATCAGTCTGTCAAACTCTGGAGTAAGACTCGTCTGCTGGAGATCGAGGGCGCTGAAAGCGGTGTCACGGCTGTCAAAGTGCTTTCGAAAGGTCGAGAACCAATCTCAATCGCTCCGGTTGAAGGCGTTTTCATTTATCTGCAAGGCGCTAAACCCATTACCGATTTTTTAGGCGGTCAGATCGAACTGAAGCCTGATGGCGGTGTTAAGGTCGATGACATGATGCAGACCAACATAGCAGGCATTTGGGCGATTGGCGATATCCGCAACACGCCTTTTAAGCAGGCAGTCAGCGCGGCTGGAGATGGTTGCATCGCGGCAATGGATGTTGACCGATATCTGAATCAGCGCCGGAACATCAAACCCGACTGGAGTTGATGTCTTTATGACACCCTGTTCTGGCCGTGCGCCTGCGGTTACTAAAGCAATCTGATCTGAAATTATTTTAAGCTATTTGGCCCATTTCAAAGTAAACCTGAGATCGCTAAGCTAGCAAATGAATTGGACTTCGATAAACCAATAAGGGCATCCGCCAACCCTACCCACTCAGTCTAAGCATGCGACAGGCTTTTCATTAGACATGAGTCTCTCTTTTTCATTTTCAATATATAGCGGGAAGTAAAATGAGTTATTTTATCCCTTTCTTTCAAGAAGAAGAACTAATCGATCCAAATCCATTTGGACAAGCTAGCTTAGAAATGGTGTTTCAAGATAAGCACTTGGTTAAATGTCTCACGTTTGCTAAGCGCCATCTTCGGAAGGCCATCAATATCTGTCAAAAAGATATTGCGGCGGGAATATTTTGCCTGTTGACAGAAAGCGATACTTGCTTTGCCCTCTGGCGAGAGGAACTATCAGAGAGTCAAGAAGCTGCTGTTGAAGCAACGCCGACATCGCAATCTCAACCTAACAAATCTCAACTGTCTGATCCTAAAGAGAAGGAGAGTTCATCCCAAATTGCCGGGTTTGACTTGATTTATGAGTCCTCTCCATCCGCTACGGACGAACATCATTTAGCGATTGCATTTCAAGCCCTTGAAACAACAGTTGAACCCATTGATACTACCCCTTATTCAGAGGCTTGGCCGCATAACCTAGCCCTTACCGCCGCCACACCAAAGACATCAAAATCTAAAATAAAGCTCCTAGATTCCGATATTTACTCAACCCCCCGCTCAGCTTTTCTGGCTCTGATTAATCAAGAATTGGCCCAACACATTGGTCCGATGGCGGATTATCTGGTCAATAAGCTTTTAGCCGAACAACCCAACATACAGCCTCAAAAAATGATTGAGGCGATCGCTGCTGAAATTCCTGATCCGAAGCAATCACAGACTATCCAAAAGTCTTTAGATCGCTTAACCCATGAAGTTATAACAATGGTGTAAAGGTCAAGCGGAGCGCAGACTCGCAATCAGTCCCAGAAGCGACGATACAAAAGCAAGACCGATGAGCGTGGTCAGCAAGTTCACCCATATCCGCCAAAAAGACATCACGTTTCTCTCCTTTCACAATACCCTAGCCATTGGGTCTCAAATCAGACAGAACCGCCACCATCAAAAGACTACAGTTTAACGGCCGAGGTCAGCGGCGGACAAAGAATCTCCCGGAACGACCCAAACGATCGCCTGTCCGTCCGCTGCACAGAATGGTTAGAAACGGTAACAACGAAAGAGAGCAGACACTACTTTAACTCACCTAGCTTTGTAGCTTCTTTCCCTCCGAGACGAGGAGTGTTAACGGGTGATATTTTGGGTGTAGAAAAGGCTGCACCGGGTCTTGTCCCACTAATCAGCAGAAACCGAATAAAATCTGCTTGTTGCTCTAATAGTCTAGCTCTTACTAATTCACCACAATCAATTGTGTCAAATCCGATCTCTTCTGAAAGCTGTCTAACTAAGTTTCTAGCTTCTTCGTTATCACCACAAACAAAATTTGAAATCTGGTAAGACTTGATATTATCTGGGCAGTGTTCAAAAACCTCCATAGCTATAGTATTGAAAGATTTGACAACTTTAGCCTCCGGAACCTGTTTTTGAAGAATTTCAGCTAATGACTCTTCTATGGCTGGATAAACAAAATTTTTAGGGACATCACTATTATTACAATCAATTAAAACTTTCTCTTTCAACACCTCTCCAGCACCAACAACGGCTTCGGGATGAATTCCCCGTGCTGTGTAGAGTAGAACCTCTGATACTTCAGCGGCTTGACGATTTGATGCTGCTTTAGCATTTTTGCCAGCTAGAGTTGCCGCTCGCTCAGCCTTGTCAATAGATCGTGCCCCAAATGTAATGTTGTGTCCTTGCTCGGCCCAAAGTATACCAAGTGCTCGACCCATATTGCCTGTTCCAATTATGCCAATGTTCACAGATTCCTCCCCTTCAAGAAATGAGGTCTAACTTTTCATTCAACGTCAGGTCTGCTGGATAAGATCCACACTTCCGAATTTTATCCAGTCACTTTTTCGTGATAACACCCCTATTCACAGAACTTATACCAAAATTTTGCTGGATAACTCCGGGAAAGCAGGGTGTTATCCAGCACTTTTGACGGTTAAATATGGGAAACAGGGATCTTATCCAGCGCTTTTGCATGATAAGCATACCCATGAGACAGTTATACAGCATCTACCATGGCGTCACCCAAGCCGCCCCACCTGCTCGATATTAATACATGCGTTGGGGCATAGTTAGAGTCGGTCAATCAAGCAATTGATTACACCGATCAAGCAATTGCATTTGCCGATCGTGCAGTGGCTTGAGAGACTTGCAAACGCCCTAAACGCGAACACACATTTATGGATTCAGGTGATCGGAGCATTTGAGTATAGAACCCAGTAGGGATCATCAATTGTCTTCCAGCCAGGTTGGATCATCCATGTCACGTTCGAATTCGGCTTGGGTACCGAATCCGAGTTCTTCGGTGCGGGCGAAGTACGATGAGTAATCGTATTCTTCCGGATTATCCACTTCGGAGAGATTGATGTCCCAGATGACATCAATCATCCATGTAAGCCATCGCGGCGGCGGCAGCCATTTGCGGAAGTATTCGATCCGTTGTGCTTCGTCATAGTTCTGTTTTTGTTCTTCCCACCAGGCATGAAAAACCATCACGTGGAATTCACCGGCCCCCATTCGCCAACAGATATCATATGGGTGGGTATCGGGAAACATGAACCAAGGCGGTGGAACTGCACCATGTTCGGATACAAGTTCGGCGATTCGATTCGTGATCCATTCTGATTCGCTCATTACGTCTTTAAATGCAACAGCTCCATGCCCGTTATTGATGCGCCTCCATATATGATCCGGGTTTGATAACCTTGCCCTTGAGACTTAAACCACTCCAATACATCGCTTGGTGAGTAGCCTTTTTGAAACAAGTTGTTGACATTTCAGATAATCGCTACCGGCTAGTAGAAGAATTATTCGCTACTGACGCAGTTTTCATATAATATTCTCCATTCGCCCCTGCTTTCTTCCACTCTTGTGTGGAACAAGCTTTCCGTTGCTTAAAGACGGCAGACCTCAAGAATCGCCCTATATTTCATCACTTGGAACCACGGGTGCGTGCTCATGTGTTTATTTGTCTTTTGGCTTACTACGTCGAGTGGCATATGAGGCAAAGGCTGGCCCCAATGCTCTTTGAAGAGGATGATCCAGAAGCAGCTCAACAGTTGCGAGTTTCTATTGTCGATCCGGCTAAACGCTCTAAGTCTGCTCGCAAGAAGGCAGGCAGTAAGCAAACTCCACAGGGAGAGCCTGCCCATAGTTTTCAGTCATTGCTCTCAGACTTAGCTACAATTGTCAGAAGTACAGTGCAGCCGACGCAACTGAGTCTAGCCAGCTTTGAGAAGGTTACACAGCCTACACCAATTCAGCAGAGGGCGTTTGAGCTACTGGAGGTGTCTTTGTAGTGTACCCAGTCAATGCATTTTTTAAAGTGTCGTCTATTCTAGGGCTGGCAAAGCTTTAAGGCTATTTTTTCGAAAAAAACTTCAGATATAGCGTTTCTCTATCTGGTGAGGTACATGCTTGAAGCTGAAAAGCCTGTCAGTTGTGGATTCTGATTTACCTCATTTGAACGGGAACCGCTATATCAACAAATTAGACTTTTTCAGGAAGCCCTAACTATACCTGTAAAAGTCGATCCAGAAACATTTGCATGGTTTCAAGCCCAGGGAGATACGACTGAACAACAAATGTCTATAGCGTTAAGGATTTATGCAGAAGCACACAAAACTTATCCGGCATCTAAGGAGAAGTCAGCATAGTTGGGCTTAGCCTGCGGACTTAGCAGCCAAAGCCAAAATCTCATCAAGGGAGACCTGCTCAGCCCTCACCAGCGACATATTTGCCTTTAAACTCACCACATCTCCGGCGCGGATAGCAAAGAACTCGCCAACTTTCTGATTAGCTAACTTGCTCGTAACATCTATCTTAGCCTCACTCAACATGGGTTTCAGCTTACTGAGGGCTGTATTCTCTTTAACCTTG
>JAKSDM010001185.1 GCA_022360135.1 Pseudanabaenales cyanobacterium
CATCAGTTTGCTCAAATTTTCCGGGGTGAGATTACCGATTGGTCAGAGGTAGGCGGACCCTCACTCCCGATTCGGAAAATTGACAGACCTCATAGTAGTGATACCCGTAAGGCGTTTCAGAACTATCTGATCTTTCAAGACGCTGACTTTGAAACAGGGGCGAATGCGGTAACCCTAGCAAGGGATAGCACCCAAGTTGTGATTAGACGGTTGGGTGTGAATGGCATTAGTTACGCGATCGCCGATCAGGTTCTGGACAATCCAAATGTGCGGATTGTGCCGATGCATGATGTTTTACCCGATGATCCCAGGTATCCCTTCTCTCAACCCCTATCTTATGTTTACAAGGGACCTGAACCCAATCCAGCCGTACAGGCATTTTTAGGATACGCCGCCGATCCCTCTAATGAAAGCGCGATTGAGGCCGCCAGGGTCAAGGGCGCAATAGCTGCGATCGCAGGTGAGCTAACCCTTGCCAGCGCCGCCAGCACCGTTGACATCGCCACCTTCCCTGAAGCAGTCAATTCAGAGGAAATGACGGCTCAGGCGCCAACGACGACTCAGAATAGATCTGCAACGGCTGAAACCCGGATTTCTCCTGAGGGGTGGTTCTTAATCCTACTGGTGTTGGGGATTCCCCTACTCCTGTGGTTAATAAAGGAGCGTCGATCGCCGAAGGCGGCGGCCCCAGCGGCTGAAACCCAGAAAAATCGCTTGATCCTCGTCCCCCGAAGCTCCCAGACGGCTTTCGCCTACTGGGAGGTTGCAGATACTGATAAACAAGCGCTGCGGCGACAAAACGGGCGCAGATACATGCTGCGGCTTTACGATGTCACGGGTATTGACCCGGCGCATCAAACCCCTCACAACATGAAGCAGTTTGAATGTGATCCGCAAACACCGTATAAACATCTTCCCATTGATGTTAGTGATCGTGAATACAGGGCGGAGTTAGGCTATGTCACGTCGCAGGGGCATTGGCTGAAGATCGCCAGTTCTGATCAGGTCCACATTCCTTCGGGACCGCCAGAGCTGAGTGGGGCGGAAACCGAGACGGCGCCCCCTACGATCGCCGCCATGGCAATGGAGTCTGTCGCCGCCCAATCTTCCCGGCAGGAGCATCATCCGCCACAGGCGGATGACGGCGTGGTTGCGGATGTCAGCCATCCTCAATCGGTGGGAGAAAGCCGGATTATTCTGACGCCGCGCACTCCCAGAGCGGCGTATGCTTACTGGGAGATTCCAGAGGCGGTTAAGGCGGCCCAACGTCAAGCAGGGGGACAAAGATGGTCGCTGCGGATCCATGACGTCACTGGCATTGATTTGGATTATCAACCACCGCATCATACTCAAGAGTATGCCTGTGATCAACAGACGCAAGATATGCACGTTGCCATTCCCATGGGCGATCGCGATTATCTGGCGGATCTGGGTTATGTCTCGGCCAATAATCAATGGCTCAGCGTTATTCGTTCCTTCCATGTTCGAGCCCCTGTGGAGGGATGATGCAGCTTGATGGCGCTGGTTGGAGTTTAGGCTTGTCAGTCGGCGACGATGCTTGGTCAGATAATCAGGGAATTTGGGTATGCAAAAGATACCCCAGTCGAGTTGTTTCCGACGCGATACATTGGGTGCCGCCATATTTCTGATCGCAAGATTATTCAGGAGATCAATGAATGGGACTCTTTTTTGACGTATTGTGTGCGATTAATAATCCCCAGTGTCAGGCAAGCATCTCTCAGCTTCAAACGGTTATTAACACGATGCAAGAGCTGGGAGCAAGCCGTGGAATTGAGGCGTCAAAGATGCAGGGGGTGATGTCAGCATTGAGCAACCTGATTCGCCCTGCTTTGCAAGCACAGCGAACCGCCCTTGACGATACTCAATTGAAGACTCTGATTAAGGATGCCGCCGGTTCCTCTAAAGCGGCGACGGTGATTCATTCCCTTTTTTCGACCGAGCTTCAGGAGCAGATGGTTGAAGAGATTGCGCAGAAAACAGGGTTCTCTACCGAAACAATTCAGGCGATGCTGCCGATGTTAATTTTGGCTGTTTTGATGTTGTTAAACCTGGGATCAAGTAGGTCGGATGAGGCGGCGGTTAATCCATTACTGAATGCTTTTCTGGACAGCGATCGCGATGATGAAACTGACCTGGGTGAGGTTTTCAAATTCGCCAATCGTTTCCTCAATCCGCCCCAGTCGTTACAGGTATCTTAGAATCTCTGCCTCTATTTCCCCAGCCAGACAACTGCGAATTTTCGCCAATGGATAAGTGAAAGACATTACCCCCGATAGACCTTCCCAAAAAGGACTGTAGGGGGTAAATCTATTAGAAAGTCTTACAAACAATGACAAGCTGTTCAGAGCGCTTGCAGAGAGGCGACCAAATCTGGTTGTTGTTGATTTCGTCCTCAATTAAGTTGTATCGCTCCGATAAGGGAGTTGTCACTTCTCTATCTGCAATAAATTCTCTGAGTCTGCTGCTGAGATCTGAGTCTGCTTGCTGATTCTCTGGAACCCTGATTATATCAGAGTCAGGAGGTTGTAGAAG
>JAKSDM010000506.1 GCA_022360135.1 Pseudanabaenales cyanobacterium
GGGGATGGCCCAGACTCTCTATGATGCTGGATTGCGGCGAATCAACATCAGTTTAGATTCGCTTGATCCCGATATCTTTCAGCAGCTTGTCGGCGGCAAAGGACGCTCCCGTTGGGATCAGGTCTGGGAGGGAATTCAAGTCGCCCACCGCATTGGTTTTTCGCCGCTAAAGCTGAATGTAGTCGTGATCCCTGGGGTCAATGACCATGAAGTGTTGGACCTGGCGGCGTTAACTCTGGATCGGGAGTGGCATGTGCGTTTCATCGAGTTTATGCCGATCGGCGACCCAGGGCTATTCGCCAATCGGGGTTGGGTTAGTTCAGAAGACCTGCGGCGGCGTATCCGCGATCGCTGGGGTTTGATTGAGTCTCAGGTGCGTGGCAATGGACCTGCCGATGTCTTCAAAGTTCCAGGCGCCAAGGGAACTCTGGGATTTATTAGCCAGATGTCAGAGTGTTTTTGCGATCGCTGTAACCGCATGCGCCTTTCAGCTGATGGCTGGTTGCGCCCCTGCCTACTGAATGAGACCGGACAGATTGACCTCAAAACCCTCCTAAGGCAAGGAAAATCACTGGCTGATGTGCGCACCCGAGTGGCGGAGTTATTGGCCGCCAAACCTGAAATTAACTACAAGCAGCGCGAATCTGGCGTAACTGGGTCTGGGGCTTATAGTCGCACGATGTCCCAAATTGGTGGGTAGAGGGATAAAAAACCTCCCGGCTGACGGGCCAGGAGGTTTCTGAAAACTTTATGCCGCGCGGTAAGAGGCGAACCTGTACACCTATTTAGTCGGGTTAACCAATAACCTACTTTGGTTGAGGAAAACCGAAGCTTATGCCTGACGAGAGTAGTACTCCACAATCAGCAGTTCATTGACATTGAGAGCAACCCATTCCCGTTCAATGACGCCGTTCACCTTACCAGTAAGTTTTTCCTTATCAAACTCTAGGTGACTGGGAACATTAGCCAAGCCCGGAAATTGCAAGTTGGTTTCCACTAACTTGCGAGAACGTTCTTTGTCCCGAACGCTGACCACATCTCCGAGACGGCACTGATAGCTAGGGATGCTAACCACACGGCCATTCACAGTCAAATGACCATGATTAACCAGCTGACGAGCAGAGGGAATGGTCGGAGCCATACCCAATCGAAAAACGGTGTTGTCCAACCGCATTTCCAAGAGTTGCAACAGGACTTGACCCGTCGATCCGCCCGCTCGCCGCGATCTCTTCACGTAGCGTAGGAGCTGCTTTTCAGTCAGGCCATAGTTGAAGCGGAGCTTCTGCTTTTCTTCCAGGCGAACTGCGTATTCTGATTTCTTCTTACGATCCTGGCCATGCTGACCAGGTGGATACGCTTTTCTAGGAGCTTTGCGGGTAAGCCCCGGTAATTCCCCCAGTCGGCGTACAACTCTGAGGCGAGGGCCTCTATATCGCGCCATTTAGCTTTCTCTCCATAGGAAATTCATCCAAAAGCTCCATTATACGCTTAGTTGTCAACCTTGTCTGCACAAAAGACAGAGGTTGTTGTAAAGGTCAAAAGAAGTCGGGTGATTTCCAGTTGAGAAAATACCGGACAATATAATCGATTAAGTCATCAGCTATTCAGCCCTCACCCTAAATCCCTCTCCCCCAGTGAGAGGGATTTTGAATATGGCTCCTCTTCTCACCAAGGAGGATGCTGCTGGCGAATTATTTCGTAACATCGTGAGAACGGCTGAAGGCCCCCTAAATCCCCCAATTCTGGGGGACTTTGAGTTCATGCTCCCCAAAAGTTGGGGGCTGGGGACCGCAAAAAACCCCCGCCGCCTTGCCAATATTTCCAAGTATTAAATTCGCCAGCAGCATTAAGGAGAAGGGGTTGGGGGATGAGGGCTAGATAACTGGTAGCTTTTTTACTGGAAATCACCTCGGTAGTCCCTTCTTTTCTAACAGGAAGTGCTTTTATTGAGATAGCAACGGAATATTATTGTCAGGTCGACGCGGGGCTCCAAACCTAGTTCTCCTATTGTTGGTTTCAGCAAATTCCAGGGTGACAAAGGCGATAGCATCAGAATTAACAGCTAAAGCTTCCAAACTTACATTTTCAAAAGTATCGCAGGCAAGATGGTAGCAAGGGTCGTACGGATCCCCAGCTGTTCCCCCCCATATAGCTACTTCTTCCTCAGTTTTGACGTCCCCAGCGCCAGTGAAGAGACCCCCGGCCGGGATGCCGAACTCAATGAATGCTGCATAGTCCGACCTACCACTGAAGTCAGTCCCCTTAAAGGATATGCCTCGGTCGGTGTAGAAGCGTTCAAACTGTTGCTCGATCTCAGCCGAGCCTTCCGGTCCTGGTCCTGCGCCAACCCCATTAGAATCGTCACCGTCGTAGATGAAGTAGACAAAGTTAGGTGAGGCGATCATATCGAAGTTCAGGTATAAATCAATCTCCTGGAGCTCCGATTCAGAAAGGTTATCGACGTAATCCTGTGATCCAAGCAGCCCCAATTCCTCAGCGCCCCAC
>JAKSDM010000429.1 GCA_022360135.1 Pseudanabaenales cyanobacterium
ATTCTCAGACGAATCGGACTGATGCTGAGAAAGATGAATATGCTTGTAGCCCAACTTAATCTCAAACTCATCGCCAGGCTCCAGTCCCATTTCTTCTGTATATGATTTGCCGATTACAATAGTTCCATTCTTATGAACCGTCGTGCGATAGGTGCGATCTCGACCTCTGCCGGTCGTACTGCTTCCTTTTGGGTTTAGTTCTAAACCGTTAGCCTGCAATAGCGCACTGTAAAACTGTTCTAACAATACCCGTCCACCTTCGTTTGCATAGCCACATTCTTTGGCAATTTCTTTCTTTGATAAGCCAGTTAGTTCGGCGACCTTTTTTTGCAGCGCTTTTCCTGTCAATTTTTTCATGTATTCACCTAGGCAAGTATTTGGCCGGATTATAGCAGGAAGAGTCTGTTATCAACTTCCCAGAATTGTGCTTTTAAAATCCAAGAATATAAATTGTATACATTCTTAAACTTCTTAATCCAAACATTTTTTTAGATTAGGGCGGCTAGGCGATATGCGATCTCAATCGGCAAAATAATCGTGCAAAACATCGACCCGTTCAGCCTCGTATAGATACTGCTCGCCCTAACTGACTGTTGGTAAGACAGCCTTCAGATTAGGCGGTAAATTGGCGTAAATCCCTTGCGCATAGAAAGTCATATTATGGTTGCATGGATTGCCAACGCCTCTATATTCCTGGTCGTTGAATTCAATGCGACCGTCTTCCTTGATATTGTTTGTGACGCCTACATGGTGATATCGTTCACCGAACAGACCTAAAACTCCCCCCTTAGGAACCATGGGGATTAAGTCATTGCGGTTTACCCAGCGTTGACAATTGATTTGAAAAGGATTTTGGTGGCGATCGCGGAAAACGTCATCACCACCCCGAGGCGCACCATAGGTATAAATGCCTTGAACATCATACCCCTTAGACCGCAGCCAAATGGCGCCCATATTAGCCACAACGCCGCCTAGGCTGTGTCCAGTCAGCCATAGCTTTTTGCCCGAGAAGGCGCCCTGACGATCAAGACAGACCTCTATTCCTTCTACATCTCCTTCGGGTTGGGTAACGGCCCTAAAGGCTCGCCAAAAACCAGCATGCGCCTTAACCCCAGCGCCCAGCTCAGAAATGTTCTGGAAGCTGGCATTAAAGTTTGTAAAAAGCCAATCTCGAGCCAGACTGATAGGATCTACCCCTTCTGAACCTCGAAAACTCACGACTACGATTTCTTCGTTGGACATCGCCACTGCTTCAGTGTCGTATTGAAACCGACGACTCCTGACAATAAAGTCGAAGGCATTCATTCCCCAAAGCTTGAACTTGTCCTTGTAACGCCTCTCGAACTCTTCCTGTCGTTTAGATTTGGGGTAATCCAAGAGATCAAGCCGGTCGAAGGCGTTGTAGTAGTTGGCTAACATAAGCAGATAAGCATTGGCCCAATCATGACCATTGTTATCCGCGTTGAAGTAGTCGAAAGGAGGCGCTGAGATAGCTGTCATTGCTCAAGAATTCTCCTGGACTCTGCACTGTAAACAGAATGCTTCAGAATTTAGGATTGCAATAGTACCCAGCAGGATAATCTTTTTCGTCCTTAAGGCGGAGTTATCACCAATGACTCACCACTTGAGCCTCAATCGCTGCTAGTTCTAACTCACATCGAGCAAACCCATAATTAACTGTGCTAAAAAGATGCTCCACAGCAGAAATGGTGTAGGAATTAAACTCCTTTATGAACAAATTCTTGTTGAGTTTGCCAAACTGCCAGAATTGACCGTTAGAAACAATTCCCCTCAACAAATTGTGTTGACGTCTAATCAATGATTTGGGAGATGAGTGTGTTGCCGCCATGACCAAGGCGATCAGATCCCAGGCAACCCCCAACGCTTAACTAACTACATTGCACATTCTTCATCCTGAGGCAGAGCAGAAAATTCTGTAAGGAGATGCCGAGAAAGTCTC
>JAKSDM010000082.1 GCA_022360135.1 Pseudanabaenales cyanobacterium
AAATCGTGCAACACCATTGTAATAAAGCGGGTGTACAAGAGGTGCAATACCGCATGTTCGGCCCCGCCGATGTATATATCCACGGGCAACCAGGCGGCTGTAATGTCTGGATCAAAGGGAACCTCAACACAATCGCTGGAGGGATAGCGCAAGAAATACCAGGCCGAATCCAAGAAGTTGTCCGACACGTCGGTTTCTCGCCGCGCCGCGCCGCCACAGCACGGACAGGTCGTATTCACAAATTCTGGAATGTCGGCTAAGGGAGAATTGCCGGTTCCCTGAGGCAACCAATTCTCCGTTTGAGGCAATGCCACTGGCAACTGGTTTTCTGGAACCGGAACCACGCCACAGGTTTCGCAGTAGATAATCGGAATCGGCGGCCCCCAATAGCGCTGCCGGGAAATCAACCAGTCCCGCAAGTGATACTGCACGACACCGTCAACTTCCGAGCGGCCAATCCAGTTACGCTGTGCGGTCTTGACCCGCTCTGACCAGTCCAACCGCTCCAAATTATCCAACAAGCGCTGGGCGTAACCAGTGATCTTTAAAAACCACTGCTCCAACTCGCGCCGGGTGGCGATCGCACCGCAGCGTTCACATTCTCCGGCGATCACCTGCTCATCCGCCAACACCGTTTTGCAGGATGGACACCAGTTAACCGGGGCTCGCTTGCGCTCAGCCAATCCGGCTTTGAACAACTGCAAGAAGAGCCACTGGGTCCACTTGTAGTAGGCCGGGTCAGTGGTGTGGACTTGGTGGTTCCAGCAGAAGCGATTGCCAATGCGCTTTAACTGCGTCTCGCGAAACCGCTCCACATTCTGGGCAGTGAGTAGCTGGGGATGAATCCCCTTTTTGATGGCGAAGTTTTCGCTGTGAATGCCAAAGGCGTCGAATCCTATCGGCTCAAAGACATCCCTGCCGTTCATCGCCATGAAGCGACCGTAGATATCTGCGCCAGTGAAGGCGTACACGTTCCCAACATGCAATCCCTCGGCTGAGGGGTAGGGAAACATCATCAAGTTGTAGAAAGGTCGATGTTCGGAAGAAATACCGTCGATGGCTCTGGCGATGTCTGTCTCGTAAATTTGCGTCTTCTGCCAAATTGCCTGCCATCGGGCTTCAACGGAGCGATGGTCGTAAGTCTCAGATGGGTGATACTTGGCCGGATCGTACTGATCCGGCTCTACAGGTCCCAGTGATACATGATGAGTCCTCCTATTTGTAACGCGATCGTAGCATCGAGCATATCACTTGTCGAGTGTCACGAAAGCTGGCAGTGATGCTCCCACAGGGAACGAGATTTCAAAAGAGGGGCGAGAACATCACCGTGTCATAGACGAATGGCGCTTACATAAGCAGGAAATCAAGCTGCCTCTAGCTCCTGCTTAAGCACCGAACGAGGTTTTTTCATCAGTGGAAATGCCTTGGGGCGACGTTTTCGCTTCCTGGGTTCA
>JAKSDM010000889.1 GCA_022360135.1 Pseudanabaenales cyanobacterium
ATCCCCCGGTTGGCCCAAAGGTCAAGCGCGAACCGCACGAACTCGATATCCGACGGTAAAAAAACGAACCTCTAAAAAGAAGAAGACTGAGGCAACATCTAAGCCTTCAAGTCAAGTTTCGGTTTGTTTTTTGCCAATAACACTAAGGCGTAGTTCTGCTCAGCTACTTCTCGTTGTTGAGCATATTTTGCGTGTCTGGATGCAGATTGTTGTTCGGAGTGGGTTAGTTAAAACTCCAGTTGATTGCAATGAGGCTGATGCCAAGCGATATTAGGGACACCTTCAGGGATCGCCATTTCTGCTTATTGGAGAAATTTTCTAGCATCTTCCCACAATAATTGTTACCTTCACCTGGAAAAGAGTGATTAGCATCGATCGCCGCCTCTGCGTTCAGTTATCCCGGCGATCGCCCTACATAAATCTTCCTTCCAACTTCTGGCTAGTTCAGATTTATCTCTCACAGAAGTTTATCTGTTAGCAATGAAATGCTTGCCCAGATTGAGGTTGGAGTCATATGATAAATTCTTCTAATTTTTTTGCGGAATCAGATTTGAGGAAATAGGAGTCAGGAGGAATCAGCCAACTGTCAACCGGGGCTCGGCAGGGTGCTACCAGTTAGACGACTTTAGGAGATTTCAAATGACTATCGATGGCGCGCTGCTTCCAGCCGGATTTCAGTCTATAAAAAAGCAAGGTCGATATGTGGAGTTCCATGCTGACGGCAGTTTAGCCCATGTGGGTTTCTATGTGAATGGTGAACCGCGTGGTTGGACCTTGGATCTCAATCCCAGTCATCAGACAGGCCGGGTCGAAATCGTGGAGCGATCGCGATTCACCTATCCAGATGAGGAAGAAACCTTGGGAGGGGAAACGACGTCAACAGAAGCCGAGCGGCTTTATCGTGAATGGGTGAAAACTTGGATCGAGGAAATTGAGATGGCGGCGAGTGATTTTGAATCATCAATTCCAGTTATGCGATGTGCTTTCTGCCAGAAGCGAAGTGAGCAGGTAAGAAAGATGATTGCAGGCCCAACCTGCTGCATCTGCAATGAATGTGTTGAGCTATGTAATCAGCTGATTAAGCAAGAGAGCGTTTACAGCCCTTTTGATTGAAGCCCTCGTCGCTCAGCTAAATGGACATCACAATCGGCTGCTGAAGAAGACTTTAAGAGAAATTTAGAGCTTAATCAGCGCCAGGTGTAAACGGTTTTGATTGTCAGCTAAATCGACGGTAAGCAGCTGCCAATTTCTGATCGTAATTATTCTTCTTATAGGCTGGCCCATTATATCCACGGGCAAACTTAGCCCAATCCTTAGATTTCATCGCTGGAATTAAACCATTGTTTTTAACGAAGTTAAGCATATGACGAAGTTGTTCAAATTCTCCCTTATGCGCTTCTACCACCATCTGCTGAACACTGTTGCAGCCACTCACTTTATAGTTACTGCCCATCACTTGGCCCAATCCCCATGACGCAGACAGAAGAGCGGCCTCCGGGTCAAACTGCATCGCATCCAACAGGCGGTTCCACTCAGCCGAGCCGCCTTTATAGAGTTTAGGATTCCATCGACGGGTAGCCAAATCGGGTCGAACTTTGCTCACAGCCACTTTCGTATTTTTATAGAAGTGGTGCGCCTCAAATAAGATTTTGGGCCGTGCGGGCGTTTTTTCTTTCAGTAGGAAGCCAGAACCTGCGGCTTCAATAGCGACTACCGCCCGTATAGCAGCGGGTTCTAAGTCAAACTCTTTGGCTGCTGCTTGATAGGCGTCAGCATTCAATGATTTCTGTTCGTGTCCTTCCGGAATAGTAACCACCAGTTGTCGGCTATCGTATTCAACCGGCGGATAGGTGAACCTAAATTCCTGGCCAAGGTCCTTATCCTTAAATTCCAAAAGTTTAGTCGCCGTGCTAGGGCCAAATTTATCTGGCTCTCCTAGAAAGGTGTCTTCCTTAAATTGATTCAAGGCGTCTCGGGTCGTACGCCCGAAGACGCCATCCGCTGGAATTGAGTAGCCAGCAGCACCTAGCAATTGCTGGATTTCAGTAGTTAGGTCTTGATCAAACAAAGGAGACTCGATGCTAAGGTCGGAATAATCAACGACCTTCCCTGTCTTGGAAAATTCTAGAAGTAGCGCCATGGGTCAACTAGCCGCTCAAAATCGCCTTAAGCCTAGCAATTTCAGACTGCTTTCGCCACGTGACAGGCATGTAAAATTATACACAAAACTGATTGTTGTTAAGTCAATTGATTCGTTACAGTTCAAGAGCGCGCCATCGCAGACAATACCTAACCTATAGTTGCGTAGGGTAGAACAGCTGTTCGACCCTTATGGAGCTGCACAAGGGATTTTACCTCTTACAGGGTGAAAGTTTGAGCGAATTATGAGAAAAGTAGATAGAGCCCAATTTGTCCACAGGGTCTATCTACTCAAAATGCTATCTCCAACTTACCAAACCCATCTTAAAAGTCAACTCACGACAGCTTAATATATACTGCTAAGTTTGTTAGCTTAGTGGTGCAGAAAAGTCCTGAAACCCCTGTGGACAAGGAATTCTCAATGAGCCATGAGACAGTCTGTCTCATTGTGAGACTCAAAAAAATTTTTCTGCACGACTAAGGCAAGCTGTCAATTACCCGATTGAGTAGTTCAGTTTCATCCCATTGGGTGTAGCGTCAACCTAGGTAAATTTGCAAGTCTAAGAGTGTCAAGCTTAGTGGTGCAGAAAAGTCCTGCAACCCCTGTGGACAAAGAATTCTCAATGAGTCATGAGACACTATTGTGTATTCTGACTCTGAATTCTTATGAAGGCAAAGGGTTTCAGCCCTTGCTTAAATCGTTCAGTCTGTCTCATTGTGAGACTCAAAAAAGTTTTCTGCACCACCAAGGTTTGTTGGTTACGGTGTTGCAATCAGTTAAGAATGTTCGGACTCGAAACTCTAACAACCTCCTTACCCCTACCATTTTGTTTGAGAGTCGTCAGAAAAAGCTGCAAAGTTTTCTAGATCTGAAAAGGTTTAGCATAGAGGGCATTTGGCGGCCCATTCTGCAAAGTTTACTTGCCCAATTGTTTGACTTAGGGAAGGTAGTCCATATTGCCATTGACTGAACCAGTTGGGAGTGCATTAACATCCTCATCGCGAGCCTAATTTTGGACAAAAGAGCTTGGCCTATATATTGGACTTACCTAGACAAGAAGGGAAGCAGTAATTATGAGGAGCAGACGCAGATATTGAGCAAAGTTCTATCTCAATTAAAGGATTACAAAGTAGTGGTGCTAGGCGGCCGAGAATTTTGTGGGGACAGAAAAAAAGGCTTTTGGGCTTTTAATTTGGCTTGTAAATGGCGACGTAAGTATCGTGGATTTATATCCGAATGATGGAGCGTCTTATTTCACTACTCGGGCTAGTTGTCTTCGTCGGCATTGCTTACGCTTTCTCGCACAATCGTCCGGCAGTACGTTGGCGACCTGTCCTCTGGGGCATTGCCCTACAGCTAATTCTGGCGTTGTTTA
>JAKSDM010000362.1 GCA_022360135.1 Pseudanabaenales cyanobacterium
GATAGGTTGGCAGGGATGGAAAGCCAGCCCAGAGATGACACCGTCGTGACCAGTGAGGGTTTGAATGCAGTCCCACGTTTTGGTGTCCCAAAGGTGGATCGTGGCGTCAAAATCGCCGCTGGCTAGTAACTGACCATCGCCGCTAAACGCAATGACGAAAACTTGGCTGGTGTGTTTTACTAGCGTGTTCACGCATTGACCTCGGGCAGCGTCCCAAATTTTGATGCTGCCATCATGACCACTGCTTACCAAAAACCGACCATCCGGTGTCCAGATAACCATTTCCACCCAACCCTGATGGCCTTCCAAACACTGGGAAACCTCGCCAGTCTCCCGATCCCAGAGTCTGATCAAATTATCACTACTCCCACTGGCCAAATAGGTTCCGGTGGGATCCCAGGCGATCGCATGAATCCACTCCTGAGGGACCGTCATTACCCGTTGACACTGACCGGTGTCCCAATCCCACAGACGGATGGCGTTGTCTTGTCCAGCACTGGCTAGCAAGTCCCCGTCCGGATGCCAAGCAACCTTCATGACGTTATTTTCATGCCCCGTGAGGGTGGCGATACAGTTCCCACTGGAGGCCCGCCAAATTTTGACAACATGGTCGAGGCCGCCGCTAGCGAGGAGCCGCCCATCTGGACTCCAGGCCGTATCCCAAACCCAATTGCGATGGCCTTGAAGCGTTTGGGCGCAGGTTTCCCGGCGCCAATCCCATAACCGCACCAGGCTATTGCTACTCCCGGCGGCCAGGATTTGTCCGTCTGGGCTAAAGGCTAACCCGTAGGCATAGTCGGTATACCCCATCAAGGTGCGAAGGCTGTTCCCAGAGGACATATCCCACAGCCTCACTTGGCGATCAATAGAACTACTGACCAGGGCGCCGCCGTCAGGGCTCAGCCCGATTGACCAAATGCCCCCCTCATGACCCTGCAGAGTGCTTAGGCAGCGCCCCTGGATGACATCCCAACATCGGATGGTTTGATCTTCACTGCCGCTGATCAGGGTTCGTCCATCGGGGCTGATGCAAACGGCGTAGACCGCTTTCTGATGGCCCTCAAATACAGTCAGGCATTGACCTGTTTGCATATGCCAACGGCGAATGGCGCAGTCATCTCCCCCAGATACCAGCCAGGCGCCGTCTTGACTAAAGGCGACGCTGCGCACTAATGCTGCGTGCGCATTCCAGATGTGCAGGCATTCACCCGTTTGCAGATCCCACAGCCGCACGGTTCCGTCCCGACTGCCGCTGGCCAGGAAGCGCTGATCGGCGCTAAAGGCGATCGCCAGAATATCTTGCTGATGACCTGACAACAGTTGGGTTTGTCGGCTCGAAATCTGGTAGAGAAAAATATCTGGATTGCTACTGCCAATCGCCAGGGTCTCTCCATCGGGGCTAAACGCTACAGCGTAGGTTGCAAGGCAGGGAAAAGAAAGACTGTCAAGGCGACGACCCGTGGTCAGATCCCAGATTTTGACACAAGGTTCTTCGGCGGCGCTGACCAGACGCTGGCCATCAGGGCTGTAGGCCAATCCATAGATCCAGGCTTGATGACCGGGCAAGAGAGTGTGTATCTGGCCATCCGCCATCCGCCAAAGATAGATCCGGCCTGTTGTTCCTGCACCCGCAACAAAGTCGCCCTTAGGGCTATAGGTCAGACTCAAGATGCTGCCAAAGGTTTGAGTGAAGACCGCTTCAGAAAAATGGGCGTGGGCAAAATTTACCCCATGCAGCTGCGCTTTACGCAAATAGGCGTGGCGTACAGTCAGGTGGGAAAAGTCAAAGCGGGTTAAATCAAGCTCCAGGTGAATGCAGAGATTGAGGATATTTCCCGCCCCATAGCCAGACCCCGGCGGCAATGGACGCCCTGCATCCCTACCTGCCGCCACTACAGACTTTGTCGGCAGGCCAGATCCGCCTCCCAATGCCACCGCTGTCGCCCCTTCCCCTCTATCCCTGGGGTCATCCAATCCATTCGCCGCCGCCATCCCACTTACCAACCGAAAGTGGTCTAGCAGCCCCTGTAGATGATTCCGCATCAACACCGTTGTCGGTAAGGTATGGCTTAATAAGTCTGCAATCGGCGCTAGGATAAGCCGGATTTGCGTCGCCCGAATATAGTCATGGACATTAGTTTTTAGCAGCGCATGGGTACACAATAGCGGCGCAGCAGGATTTTCCTTCCCCGCTCCCCCGCTCCCCCGCTCTCCAATTTCAGCCCAAATCTGTTGCACCAGATGGTCAGTTATATATTCCATCACCACAGGCTGGAGGGTATAGCGACCGGACCGTTTTTCAATCAGCGATCGCCAAACCAAAGATTCCACAGCTTCCAGCAGATTTGACCGGGAAACAGGGGGGACCATATCGTTGGCCAGGGTGGCGATCGCAGTCCAGTCTCGATTAATCGCCAGCCAGGTCATAATGCTCTGCTCCAACGGCGTTAGCCGTTGCATATGCTGATCGAGCAGCCGCCGGACGCCGTTGAAGGAAATGGCGCCCTGGTGGAGAAATTCACCGATGTCGCCGTCAAATAAATCCTGAATGGAACTGGCGACAATCTTCAGCGCCAGGGGGCTGTTGCCATAATAATTGCAAAGTTTTTGCTTCTGCTCTTGGGAGCCCGTCAACCGTCGCGCCTGCAGGATACTATGGGCTAAGGCCGACGATCCTGTCACCGGCAAGGAATACACGGCTTCGCCCATACCTTCCAATATGGCTATTTCAGGTGGCTTCTCCCGGCTGGTGAGAATGACGCAGCTTTTATGCACGGCTTCGCCCAGGCTGCGGAAGAGGTCGCCATAGCCATCATAGGCCGATAGATAATGCCCGGTTTTACCCGACTGGAGAATGGTTTCACAATTATCCAGGATGATCAGTGCGCGCGATTGCCGCATCCAATTCACCAGGGAGCGGATGGACATATCCGACTCCTGCTGATTCGATAGCGCCGGAATGATTTGATTCAGCAACCCATCCAAGGTCGGCGCATGGCGCAGCGATCGCCAGATAATCACATCAAAGTGCTCCTGAATTTGCGCCGCTAGCTTCACCGCCAGGGTGGTTTTGCCGATGCCCCCAAACCCCAACAGCGCCAATAATCGACCGTGTTCCTCCAACACCCAACGCCGCAGCTGGGCCAGTTCCGCTTCACGGGCGTAGAAGGTGGAGACATCGGGAGCTTCGCCCCAGTCATGGCGGGTGGGGGGAGGGGGGGAGGGGGAGCAGGGGGGAGCGGGGAGGGATGATGTCAATGAAAGGTTGGGTTGAGTCTCAACGGCGATGCTATGTCCATTGCCGGCCGACGCCTGACCTCCAACATCTGATTCCCCCCTTCCGCCAGCCGCTCTCTGCCCTCTGCCCTCCCCCTTCTCTCTCCCAAACCGCTGAATCAATACGCCCCGAAAATTCTGTTTGGTTACCTTCTCACCCAACGCCTGGGAGAGGGATTTCCAGAGTTGAGAGGCGACTCCTTTGATGTAGTCGGTGTCATAACCGGCAGCTTCAGCGATCGCTGCATACCCTTTCCCTTCCCAGGCTTCTCGAAACACCAAATTTTTCACCTGGTTGAGTGAGCCCGGAGGAATAAGGGTTTCGATGATGTCCAAGGCTTCGTTGGGGGTCATCTTTATCCTTGTAATGAGCAAAATGCTCGATTTGTCAAGAGTAAAACACCTGATTTTGTCAAAAATATCGTCTTTATTTTACAGTGGTGATGATTACTTTTTCGTTACTTTTTGATTACTTTTTGATCACTTTTGAGATCTGAAAGGTTCAATCGGCAGCGATTGCCCGTATGCGAACCTGATCCAGTCGTTGATTGAGCGACGCCAGTTCAGTAGAAGTGGTCGATAACTTAGCCAGAGCTTAGGAACAAGAGAAGAATTTCAGCGCCGCTGTGGAACGTCATCTACTGGCTTAAGTTTGCTGGTATAAATAGCAGAGATATCGGATTTTTAAGAGCTGGGAGGATAAATGACCCGGTGACTCGACCAGTCGCCGAGTAGCGTCTGCAAGCGTTGTCATACCTATGGTTTCAGA
>JAKSDM010001658.1 GCA_022360135.1 Pseudanabaenales cyanobacterium
GGGGGGATTCTACCCTTAAAAGTTCATGCAGATTCTGGATCAACCTTTGTATTGGTCTAATGGCAAAACCTTGCAAACTCTGACACGAATTGTGCATGAACTTCATCCATGGAAAAAGTCTCATAGTGAACAGCCCAGGCAATGCCCACCCTACAAATCTAAAATCTAAAATCCAAAATCCAAAATCCAAAATCCAAAATTGGTGATATACCCATGAGACAACAACTTGAACATCGTCTTCAACAGCTCAAATCCGAGTTTGAGTCAGGTCAAAAAGTCTTATCAGAACTCGAAGCCAAGCAGGCCAATATCCAAAGCACCTTGCTCCGCATTCAAGGAGCGATCCAGGTTTTAGAAGAGGAGTTAGCAAAACCAGAAGAGGTTACTCCTTCCTATTCACATGAAGGCTTAGAACATCAAGGCTTAGACCTTGAAACAGTTGCAGTTTCAACAAACTCCCATGGCTGAATCTCTCACTATCTCCAACGTCCCCCTCGAACATCCCGGTATGGACTATGCCTTGCTTCGACAGGAGGGTATTAAAATTATCGAGAAACTCGCGGGTAGCCGTTGGACCGATTACAACACGCACGATCCAGGCATCACCATCCTGGAAGCTCTATGTTACGCCATTACCGATTTAAGCTATCGTCTTTCCTTCGAAATGGAAGACTTGCTGGCTTATCCGGCCAGTGAGGCAGATTCGCCCCCTCTGTTTTTGACCGCAAGAGAAATCCTCACCGTCAATCCTCTAACCATCAATGACTATCGCAAGTTATTGATTGATATTGATGGCGTCAAAAATGCCTGGTTAGAACCTATCGATACCCCTCAGCCCGAGTTATACTACGACGCCAATAATGCGAAATTATCCTTTAGCAGCCTGGATCTAGCGGAACCAGTGCGCCTGCGGGGACTCTATCGGGTTCTGTTAGAACAAGAACCCGGTTATCAAAAAAGTGCCTTAGAGAAGGCGGCAAAAGTAAGACTTCATCAGCATCGCAGCCTCTGTGAGGATTTTGCCGACATTCAAGTGCTAGATTTTGAAGAGATTACGGTTAAAGCCGAGATTGAAATTGCCGATGAGGCTGATCCACAGGCGCTCATAGCTCAGATCCATACAGCTCTGGCGCACCACATTTCCCCTTCACTGCCGTTTTTGACTCTGCAAGCGTTACTCGACCAAGGGAAACCCGTTGAAGACATTTTTGCCGGTCCTATCCTCGATCATGGCTTTATCGATGATCAGCAGCTCCAACAGTTCGATCGCAAATCCGAGCTTCATACCTCTGATCTGATCCACGTCATTTTGGATATTGCTGGGGTCAATACCGTTAGGCGGATCACCCTGGCCAGTGGTCAATCCTCTGAACAGGAATGGGCGCTTGATCTCGATCCACAGCTAACTCCCCGCCTGAAGTCAATTAAGGCGATTGTAGAGGCCCATGACTTCACGTTCTACAAAGGTCAGATTATCTGTGATCTTGACTTAACCCGTATTGAGCAGATGATTGCCGCCTTCTCTAAATCCCAGATGCAACCCTCTGCACCCTTGCCCCCCCAGGATTTCGCCATCCCCACAGGCGACTACCGGGAGTTAGCAGAGTATGAGTCGATTCAGAATGAATTTCCTCTGGCCTATGGGATTGGAGAAATCGGCCTACCCGCCTCCGCCAGCGCCGAGCGCAAAGCTCAGGCTAAGCAACTCCAAGCCTATTTAATGGTGTTCGATCAACTGTTGGCGAACTTCTTCGCCCAGCTCGATCACGTTAAAGATCTGTTTTGCCCGAGTAATGACCAGGTCAAAACCTACTTTGCCCAAAGCATTGCCCACATACCTGGCGGCGATCGCATTCTGCAGACAACCTATGAGGAACACCTAAAAAGTCTACAAGAAAGCGCCACTGTTGCTCTAGACCGTAAGAATCGTTTGTTAGAACACCTGATTGCCCAGTATGGCGAAACGTTTACAAATTATTCCCTACTGTATCCAAATTCAGAACTTTCAGACACCATCCTCAAATGCAAAGCTGACTTTGCCAGGGACTATCGCCGGGTCAGCGCCGGACGCAATCAAGCTGCTAACTACACCCTTGATCCAAATCAGCTAGAAAACTTCCAGAATGTCTCCGGGTTGAAGCGACGGGTCGCCCGCTTACTGGGGATTGAACCGGCTAGACAATTTCTGGCGTCATCTGAGGCGGAAGGGTTTTACATCATAGAACATATTCTTTTACGTCCCCGGCAGGCGAATTCTACTGAAGCCAGCAATGAAGAGACGGCAACTGATTTCTTAAGCTTTTCCCATTCCATTCCGGAGTTTAGAGCGTCTGACACCCCAGGATACCTAACCTGCACTTCGCCAAACCATAGGTTAAAACCCGGAGATCCGATTAATATTTTCTACTCGACTCACTATAGCGGCGCCTATCAGGTGATTAATCCTCAGGTCGATACATTTGATATTGTGCATGAGTTTGTGGGAAACGATACCGGAGAATGGATTAGCAGCTATCAATTTCCCGATCCTTTTTCATTTCAGATCAGTGTGATCTTTCCGGACTGGCCCTCTCGATTTCAATCTCAAAACTTTAAGCAACTGATTTACAACACCTTGATAGCCGAAACACCCGCCCATATCACCCTCCATTTTCACTGGCTTGATCAGGGCGCAATGCGAGAATTTGAAACCATTTACGCCCTCTGGCTACAGAACTTATCAGGCAACGTGACCGATAGCGCTGAGGCTGAAGCCTCTACAACTCGATTGATTAATTTCTTGGAGCTAGGCTCCAGCGCCATTCCAGAGTTTCCCGCTTTAATCGGCTATATGGTGATTGGGGAGAGTTTTGTTGTAGCCTAATGGAAACATGGGCAATAGGGTGTTCGGAGATGGTTTTGTGGAATTTGAGCAGGGCTCCAGAAACCGTTTTTATTTAGTAAGATTGGGATCGGAGCATGTAGAGGAAATCACTATGACCTCAGATGAAGTCGGGATGCAACTGCATGATCAGGCAACGCGGGGTTGAGATGCTGAGCCCAGAGAACAATCACAGCTAGAGAAGTGGTATACGCTACAAGACACACAGGAAAGTTACTTGCTTCAATCTGTCAATAGCATTCCTGACATCTTACAGATTCGAACCGCAATAGATATGGCGTTAGCCCAACTGACCGCCACAACACAGCGCATTCAGAAAATTACAGAGGAAAATTCAACTCTGCGTCATGAAATTTTGAAATTTTACAATTAAGCGGTTGCGCTTGAATCGTGCTCCACTGATTGCTTATCGTCAAA
>JAKSDM010001563.1 GCA_022360135.1 Pseudanabaenales cyanobacterium
CCAGAATTGGGGGCTGGGGGGCCTCAAAGAACCCTCACTTCGGCGCCAATATTTCCAAGTGTTAAATTCGCCAGCAGCATCAATTCTGGGGGACTTTGAACTCTGATCCCCCCCAGAATTTGAGGGTTAGGGGGGCCAGATCGGCGAATTCGCAATCGGAGTCGAGATCTATGTACACCGTAGCCTTGGGGAGAGGGACTTTGATTCCGCTCCTCTTCTCCCTGGGGATAAGTGCAGTTCATCCCGGTATTAAGCAACGCCCGGTGGATTCGGCGGCGTATATCCCCATCGTTTAATCAAAGGAGCCCAGTGGGATTCGACCCGTTGCAGGGTCTCTGAATCGAATGGATAACTATTCTTGCGATAGCCTTGAATGCTGGCCAGGTAGTTTTCGAAACCAGGACGGGCTTGCACAAACCCCGGCAGCTCAAGCGTTTGGTAAATCTTCTCGATTTCCCCCAGTGGGTTGGCTTCCAGATCTTCAAAGCGGATATCTACGAAACTGTCAGCGGGCAAATTGGCGCTATCCGCTAGCAACGCATTGAGCATGGGGGGATAGCTTTCCAGGATCAGTGCTTCGATCAAGGCTGCGATTTGCTCTGGGTCATAAGTTTGCAGGGCGAGTTCTGGCAACAGCCGGGTAAAAAAGTGGCGGGTTGATTGAAACACCACATAAGGATTGCGATGCATATGGATGAATTTAGCCTCTGGCCAGATCGCCCGCAATTTGCTGATATGGCCGGTATACACCGGATTTTTGATCAACAGCTGTTTGCCGCCCTGATGGATAGACACCTTTTCCAGCAAGTGAACATGCTGACGTCGCCATTGGTCAATCTCTCTGGCCTCGCAACCGGCAAAAAACACGCCCCGGCTGAAGTGACGCCTAAAGTGTTGGGGAAAATAAAGCCCGTGATAATAAGAAACGGGAGCCATGCTCGCCAGGGCGATCGAGTCTTCCTGGGGGGAATCCGGTTTCACCGCCACATTATCGACGTAGCGATCGCTGGGCAGGGCCAGCTCCAGTAGGGGTTCTAGCATTCGCACCAGGCCCAGAACATCCCACGGCAAGCCGGTGGCCAACGGCGATATGTAACCGAACGCCTCAGCCTGGCTCAAGAGGTTGTGCAGATGGGTTGTCCCCGTACGCCAGTAGCCGACAATAAATATCGGCGCGGCGATCGGCGATCGCTGTCCCCGAGTCAGGTCAATCATCAGTCGCTCAACCGTCGAAAACGGCCAGCGCAAGAGGGTAAAGGCCAGGGCGATACCTGCCTGCGGCAGCCGCTGCGGTGAAACGAAGCCATTGGTTGTCAGCAGCCGCATAAAGGTGCTGAGATTGCTGCCGCAGAGGGGGTGAAAGAGACTGGACATGGGGGGAGGGAGATTTGGGGGGTGTGGGGTGTGGGGTGTGGGGTGTGGGGTGTGGGGTGTGGGGTGTGGGGGTAAGGTGATTGAAAGCAGTTGTTGTCCAGGATTAGTTTGCCTTGGCTTTCATCCGCATTGCCTGGGTGGCGAGGGTCTTGCCAAAGTCCCAAACGGCGCCGGGTACGCGGTGGGCGTCGGCCACTACATCACTGACGGCGTCAACGATCCAGCGGCGATCGCGATCGGTGATGGTTAAGGGCGGCATAAACTTGACCACATTCATGCCATGACCAGCCACCTGCGATAGGATGCGGTGATTAGTAAACAGGGGCACGGTGATCATTTGTGAGAACAGCCCCTTGTTGGCTGACTCCAACATTTTCCATGGCAGTTTGAGCGACAAACTTTTGGGCTCGGAGAACTCTAGCGCCATCATCATGCCGCGACCCCGCACCTCCTTCAGATATTCGTGTTGCTCCACCAGCGCCTTCAGATCGGCGATGATTTGGCCCCCCAGGCAAGCCGCATTTTCAACTAACTGCTCTTCTTCAATCACGTCTAGGACAACCAGACCGGCGGCCATCGCCAGATTATTCTTGC
Organism: Pseudanabaenales cyanobacterium; assembly: GCA_022360135.1. Lineage (GTDB taxonomy): Bacteria > Cyanobacteriota > Cyanobacteriia > Phormidesmidales > Phormidesmidaceae > JAKSDM01. Next base: position 1,969 of record JAKSDM010001563.1, read on the forward strand.
CAAAGGTGCTGCCGTGGACCACGGCTCGATCCATGCGGTTGAACACCTTGTCAAAAATCCACTGGCGGCACGCCAATGCGCCCACGGGCACGAACCCGCCGGAGAGCGGTTTCGCCATACACAAGATATCAGGCTCCACCCCCCAATGATCGACAGCCCAAAGCTTACCTGTCCGGCCCAGCCCCGTCTGCACCTCATCGACGATAAACAAGGCTCCATAGCGGCGACAGAGGTCAGCGGCGCCGGGTAGATAGTCGTCCGCCGGAATCCGCACCCCATGTCCCTGGATCGGTTCAGTAATAAAGGCCGCAACATCTTTACCGGCCAGCGCCTGCTCAAGCGCCGCCAAATCGTTGAACGGCGCCTCGATGAAGTCAGGCAACAGCGGCCCAAATCCATTGCGAAAGTGAGGATCGCCAGTCGCCGATAGGGATCCCATCGACAGCCCGTGGTAGCCTCCCTGGCAATAAACAATTTTGGCGCGGCCAGTGGCGCAGCGGCTGAATTTGATAGCGGCTTCTATTGTTTCAGTGCCAGAGTTGGCAAAGAACACTCGCTCCAGGCCATTGGGGGTAATCGTGAGCAATCGCTCCGCCAACAACCCAGAAAGTAACGATACATCCAATTGAACCAGATTGGGCAAATCTGAAGTCAATACCTGTTGCAATGTCTGGATAACTTTGGGATGGTTACGCCCTAAGGCGAACACCCCAAAACCACTGAGCAGATCCAAGTAACACTCACCTTGGGCATCAAACAGATACGGCCCTTCCGCTTTAACATAGTGGCGGTCAAACCCGATGGTTTTAAGCACGTTGACCATCTGGGCGTTGAGGTACTGTTCGTGCAGGGTGAAGTTCTCAGTCTGCCGCTGCTTTATCAGTTCGCGAATGTTCATGGTAGGCCGCTCAAAATTGGGGTTTTCGAATCAGGGCGTTTCAAGATTAACCCATTAATCGGCCTAGCCAGAATCTCTAGGG
>JAKSDM010000853.1 GCA_022360135.1 Pseudanabaenales cyanobacterium
CAGCAATGTGATTCTGGCGGATCAGTTCAGTGATGTATTTGATGGCTTCTCCATCGGCTCCAATGATCTGACCCAACTCACCCTCGGTTTGGATCGCGACTCTGCTTTGGTGGCTCACATCTTTGATGAGCGCAATGAGGGGGTCAAGGAAATGGTTCGCCAGGTGATTCAAAGGGTGAAGGCCAAGGGTCGCAAGGTGGGTATCTGTGGCCAGGCTCCCAGTGATTATCCTGAGTTTGCTCAGTTCTTAGTTGAGTTGGGGATTGATTCGATTAGCCTAAATCCCGATTCTGTTCTTAAAACCCTGCTGACTGTCGCTAAAACGGAAAGCATTGATAGGGGTTAATTTTTATCTGTGCTTGGTCGGTGTTGACTGCGAGGACCATGGCTGAATCAAAAATAGTCGAAAAATTGGGCGTTGCTGATTACAGGTATGAATCGATGGGCTGTAACACCTGGAGACTTGTTCGTAATCAGACAAATTCATACCCTGATTCAGCAACGCCAAAAATTGAAGCTCTACTGTCATGTGAGGTCGTTATATGAAATTTGTTATCCAAGGAAAAAACATTCAGATCACTGATGCCATCCATGGATATGTCCATCAAAAAATCGAAAAGGCGGTTAACCACTTTCAGGGCTTAATGACAGAGGTGGATGTTCATCTGTCCGTAGCGCGTAATCCACGAATCAAGGCTCAACAAACGACTGAGGTGACTATTTATGCCTACGGCGCTGTCATCCGAGCCGAAGAAAGCCATGAGGATCTCTATGCTAGCGTCGATCTGGTCGCTAATAAAATTGCTCGTAAACTGCGAAAGTATAAGGAAAAACGCCAGCGTAAGACCTACACCAGCGGCGACACCGCTAGCGCCTTTGAGCAGCAACCTGTTCCTGCCGCATTGACCCGCGATCGCGACCCAGAATTACCCTCTGAAATCGTCCGCAACAAATACTTCGCCATGCCCCCCATGACGATTCAAGCGGCTCTGGAGCAACTGCAACTGGTCGATCATGACTTCTACATGTTCTGCAATGCAGAAACTGGTGAAATCAATGTGATCTACGAACGCAACCACGGCGGCTATGGTGTGCTCCAACCTCGACACAGCGACAAGAATGGGGTGGCGGAGAACACATTGGGTTATGCATAAACTGAGGTCATAATTTCTCTCGTTTCTATGCTCTGGCTTAGGAAAACTGATTGGTAGGAAGCTCCGGCTTCCTTGTCACTGGAAGCCGGAGCTTCCTATCCTGACGTTCCCAAACTCCAGCTTGGGAACGAGACCAGGAACGAGACCAGGTGTTAAACTTCATCCGGATCAATTCCCAGCGATCCTACGCTTGCAGTCAACCGTTCCGCCTCAGTGAGAATCCAATTACGCTTGCTGATTAGGGATTTATATCAAGTCGCCGAGGATGCCCATAATAAAGCATATTTGCAGAAAGCTTTCCCAATAAGAGTCTGAGCCTCTTTGCAATATGGCTTATATTGCGGGTAATTAACCTAACTTGATATTAGATGCAAATCCC
>JAKSDM010001543.1 GCA_022360135.1 Pseudanabaenales cyanobacterium
ATGTATTGCCGTCTCCCCTAAGCGAGGCGACGCAGCCCTCGCTGCCCGAAAATCTCCCCCTGCAGCCGAGGCGAAGACGATTGCGTATGTATTTGGTCGGATCTCTAACCGATACCAAAGTGCGATTGATGGTTTCAGTGTCCGTAGCTGGTTGACTGACAAATCTTCCCTGTGTAGGTTGGGTTGAGCGTGCGAAACCCAACGCCCGCATGGGTTACGCTTCGCTAACCCATGCTCCGAATTTTCAGGGGTTTCAGGAATTCTGTCAGTCAATCAGGTGTCCGTAGTAAGCTGGTAAACATTTAAATTACGTTTGGTGTTGGCGATCGCGATATTCGACCCCCACCTGGGTTTTGCCATGCTCAATAAGAGGCTCTGCCTGTGGAACCAGGGTGCAAATCAATACGAACTAACTAATCTAGGCAGACGTATTTACGCTTTTCAAACTTTAATTGTGATTAATCCCTTTAGGTTCACTTAGTATGAGTTCAGATCCACCGCCCTCATTTTCCGGGGATTGGTTTAAGCATATAACCCAAGCAGCGGCGAATTTGATTCGCTGGATTGCAGAGTTAATTCAACGCCGTGATTGGTTCATGTTGCTGGTGATGGTGGGGGTGGGGCTCAGCATTAGCGGTGTTTTCTTCAGAAAAACACTGAATGAGTGGTTGCCGGATGAGCACGAGAACGCCTTATGGGCTGGCGTCATCCTTGTCATCGGTCTCAGCTTTGTGGGGGCGCTGGTGGTGGCGGTGACGACCATGCCCCGTCCTCGACGACCGAAACCGGCGGATATGGCTGAGCGCAGAGCCATTAAAGGATTACGCGCCTTTAGTTTTGCCGACGCCGAAATCTTCGCCCAGTTGCAGCGGTGTCGCAGTTTGAGGGAATGCCTTGAATCCGTCACCAGTGATGCGTTTCGATTTGGCATTTTGATGGGAGACTCCGGTTGTGGGAAAACCTCATTTCTCCAGGCGGGACTCTGGGCGCAACTGTCCGATCCCGAGAGCGCCCACCGAGGGATTTATATCCGATTCTCCGATCAAGATCCGCTGGTCACTATCCGCAAGGCCCTGGCGGACCAACTGCAGCTGCCGCCCTCAACCGATAAGGCTTTTTTGCCGCTGCTGGAGCAAGCGGTTAACGTCGCCGCCAAACCGCTGGTCTTGCTGTTCGACCAATTTGAACAGTTTTTCGTCCACTACACCCGCGAGTCCGATCGAGCCTCGTTTATCCAGGCGCTAGCCGATTGGTATCGCCATCCCGACCCTCACCCAGTCAAGGTTCTGGTGTCCATCCGGTCGGACTTGATGCACCAATTAGACGATCTGCATAAAGCCTTAGGCTACGCCCTCGGTCCCCAAGACGTGTTCCGGTTGAAGAAATTCACCCCAGCGGAAGCCGCCAAAGTGCTGGGGGTGATTGCCGAAACGGAGCAGCTGGCATTTGATGAACGCTTTGTGACCGAAATCGCCCAGCAGGAACTGGCAATCGGGAGGATGGATTGATCTCCCCAGTTGACCTGCAGATATTGGCCTGGATGATTGAGCGGCAGGACACCGACGATCTGCGGGCGTTTAATCGGGTGGCGTTCCAGAAATTCGGCGGCGTGGAAGGGTTGCTGACCCGCTTTTTAGACCGGGCGCTGGCCGCCCGCGTCACCTTAGCCCAGCGGCAAGCCGCCATCAAGGTAATGCTGGCGCTGACTGACCTGGACCGCCAGGTGCGGGCGGGGGTGCTGACGATAGCTGACCTGCAAACCCAGTTGAAAGGCAGCCTCAAACCCAATGACGTGACCGAAGCTGTGACCTGGCTGGCGCGGGGCGATGTCAGACTGATCACGCCCACTGAACGGGCCAGTGAATCGACAACTGCACCGACCAGTGTGCTGGCCAGTGAATCCGATGGCGCAATGGGCTATGAACTCGCCCATGAGCGGATTATTCCGGCTCTGATGCGGCTAGCCGGGAAGGAATTGACCCAAGCCGACAAGGCCAATCAATTGCTGGACCGCCGAGTCAACGAATGGCTGGGAAATCAATACAGTCGGCGTTATCTGCTGAGTTGGGGCGAGTTGTGGCTAATTCAGCGCCAGAAACCCTATCTGGTGTGGGGGGTGAAGCGGCGGCAAAAAGAGCGATTGTTGCAGTTGAGTCGGCGACAGGTCTATTGGGTTTTAGGCATTGTAGCGCTGCTCGCCATTCCATCTGTCAGTTACAGCAGTTGGCTGTTCTATACCGATGAGGGGCTCATGCAGCGAGTCCGTTGGGAGTTGGTGAGGCCGCTGGCGAAGGCGACAGATGACAAGGTGATTGAGGCGGCGGTCGCCCTGGTCAAGGATGGGCATTGGCGGCAGGCGTTTGGCATTGTTGATAACCATATCGATAACTCTAAGGCGATTGCCAATTTTCTCGGGGAGGCTGCAGAGGTTTTTGCCAAAACGGACGATTCAGAGGGGTTGAGGCTGGCCATAAGAGCCACTGATCAGATCTCCTCTGACTCTTACGTTTTACAGACAATTGTCGAGGTAGCTGGTCAACTGACGGAGGCCCAGGCAGTTAAGAAAATATTGAGTCAGGCTGTGAGCACCGCTGGTGAGATAGAAAACGCCTATTCCAAATCCATGGCTTTGCGTTTGATTGCCGAGGTTTATGGGCAGATGGGGGATTCCCAGGCGGCTAAAGAAGTATTGAGTCTGGCCGTGAGTACTACTAGTGAGATCGAAGACACCCGGGTGAAATCTTCTGCTTTGAGCGCGATTGCGGAAGTTTCTGGGCAGATGGGGGATTCCCAGGCGGCTAAAGAAGTATTGAGTCTGGCCGTGAGAGTCGCTAGCCAAATTGGAGACACCGATTATCAATCCAAGGCTTTGCGGGCAATTTTCAAGGTTTCAGGGCAACTCGCAGATTTCCAGGCAACTAAAGAAATATTGAATCAGGCATTAAGCGCTGCTGGCGCGATCGAAGACGCCGAGTGCAAATCCTCTACTTTGCAAGAGATCGCAAAGACGACAGAGCAACTGGGGAATGCCCAGGCGGCTAAGGAAATACTGAGTCAGGCTGTAAGCACTGCTGGCGAGATTGAAGATGCTTATTCCAAATCCTCTGCTTTGAGTGCGATTGCCGAAGTTTATGGGCACCTGGGGAATGCCCTGGCGGCTAAG